>WGCB01000482.1 GCA_015494005.1 Caldilineaceae bacterium | reverse complement strand
GCCCGACTCCATCCACGGCATCGTCCTCTCCCGGCTGGACCGCCTGCCCCCCTCCGCCCAGCTCACGGTGAAGGTGGCCAGCGTCATCGGCCGGGTCTTCGAGTACGAGCTCCTGGCCCAGGCTCATCCCGCCCGCCCGGAGCCGGCGGAGCTCCAGGGGCAGCTGGCCCTCCTCAGCGACCGGGAGTTCGCCCGCCTGGAGCAGCCGGAACCGCGCCTGGCTTACATCTTCAAGCACAACATCACCCAGGAGGTGGTCTACAAGACCCTGCTGGAGAACCAGCGCCAGGAGCTTCACCAGGCCATCGGCGAGCTGCTGGAACGCCTGTGGCCGGACGCGGTGGAGCGGCTGGCCTTCCACTTCCGCCACAGCGACCTGACCCGGCCCCAGGTGCGGGAGAAGACCCTGGACTACCTGGACGCGGCGGCTCGGCGGGCCCAGCGAGAGTACGCCAACGAGACCGCGCTCAACTACATCGACCGGGCCCTGGCCCTGGAGCAGCGCTGGGAGTGGCTGCGGGCCAAGGTCCAGGTGTTGCACATCCTGGGGCGGCGGCAGGAGGAGGCCCAGGCTCTCCGGGCCCTGGCCCAGCTGGCGGAGACGCCCCGGTTCGAGCTGGCCTACCTGTGGGGACAGTACTTCGAGGCGGTGAGCGACTATCAGCAGGCCCAGCGCCATCTGGAGGAGGCCCTGGCCATCTGTCGCAGCCAGGGAGATCGGGAAGGGGAGGCCCGCTGCCTGGCTTTCCTGGGGCTGGTGGCCTGGCGGCAGGGCAACTACGAGGAGGCCCAGACCGCCTACGACCAGGCCCTGCACTGCCTGGGCGGGGAGCCCCGCTACCGGGACGAGGAGGCGGAGATCCTCTACGGCATGGGCATCGTCCACCGGCAGCAGGGCCAGCACGAGGAGGCCCGCCTCTCCCTCTCCCAGGCCCTGGCGCTCTACCGCTCCCTGGGCAACCGCCAGGGGGAAGCCCAGGCCCTCACCGCGCTGGGCAGCATCGCCTACCTGCAGCGGGACTACGACCAGGCCCGCCGGTTCTACGAGGAAGCCCTGGCCATCCGCCGCCGCACCGGCGACCGCACCGGGGAAGGGGCCAGCCTCACCAGCCTGGCCCAGGTGGTCCTGCGGGAAGGGGACTACAGCCAGGCGGAGCGGCTCCTGCGCCAGGCATTGGCCATCCAGCAGGCCATCAACAACCGCTGGCGGGAGGGGATCATCTGGAACGAGCTGGGGGTGTTGACCCTCATGGTGGGGGATCTCCAGGCGGCCCGGCACAGCCTGGAGCGCTCCCTGGCCATCAGCCAAGAGCTGGAGGACGAGGCGGGGCAGGCCTACACCCTCTGCAACCTGGGCCAAGTCCTCCGGGAGCAGGGCGCGCTCTCCGCGGCGGAGGAGCTCCTGGATCGAGGGCTGGCCTTGGCCCAGGCCCAAGGGGATCGGCACCTGGAGGCCCTCTACCACAGCGAGCTGGGCATGGTCCACCTCCAGGCCAAGCGTTTTCCCCAGGCCGTGGAGCAGGCCTCCTGCTCCCTGGCCATCCTCAACGAGATGGGGCTGCGGGTTTCCACCACCAGCGACCTCTCCACCCTGGCCCTGGCCCACCTAGCCATGGACGAGCTGGGCCAGGCCCTGGCCTATGCCCGGGAGAGCCTGGCCATCCTGGACGAGTGTGGGGGCGAGGGGCCGGACTACCCCCACCGGGACTACTTCGTCTGCGCCCAGGTGCTGGCCGCAGCAGGGGAGGCCCAGGCGGCGGAGCGGGCCCTGGCCACGGCTCGCCGGCTCCTCCGGGAGCAGGCCCAGCGCATCTCGGACCCGGCCATGCGCCGCTCCTTCCTGGAGAACGTCACCTTCAACCGGGCCATCCAGGCGAGCTGAGCCCCTTCCACTCCAGCCTGCGTGGAGGGGAGGGGCCGCACCCGTGCCAGGGTGGGTTTACCGCTGGATCATGGGCAGGTAGATGCGCTCGTCCAGTTCCGGGACCAGAAGGCCGTAGATGCCCACGCCCTGGCTGGAGGCCACGGCCTGCATTTCGCCATCCGGGGTCGAGCTCACCTGGGTGGTGAGGGGCTGCCAGCCGCTGCCGTCCCAGAAGCCGACCACCGGCGGCACGCTGGCGCTGGCCTGGAGCTGCCCCCCGGAGGCTCCCATGCCGGCCAGGGTGTCCGGATCGTAGCGCAGGCTCACCACGCCCGGCGCGGCCAGGGAGGTGGGCACGGCCATCAGGTTGTAGCTCTGCCCCAGGATGCGGAAGCCGCTGGGCAGGTTGGGCGTCCCGGCCATGCTCTGCCAGGCGATGAACTCCCCTTCGGCTAGGGCACGGTCGTCCCCGGCGACGAATTTGGCCTTGCCGTCGGACGAAACCACCGGCGCGCCGTCCAGGCGGCTGGCCGGCCCGTGGTGAGAGCTGCCGCCGATGCCGTAGTCCACCATGACCTCTCGCCGGGGATCCGTCTCCGTGGCCGTCTCGTCCACCCAGAGCTGCACGTAGGCGGCTGGCACCGGCCCGCTCAAGCTGACCGTGCCGCTGTAGACCCCGCCGCTGCCCGTCAGGTCGATGGGCGGGAGCCCGGTCTCGCTCTCCGGGTAGAGGCGGGCCTTGAGGGAAGGCACGTCCACGGGCAGGGTGACGGAGATGTGCAGGGTGGTGCTGGTCACCGGAGAGGCCAGGATCACCGGCGTCCAGGAGGTGTCCTTCTCCAGGGCCAGCACGTTGTCCCCCGGGGCCAGGATCTCGCAGCCGAACTGCTGGCGGGGCGTGGCCGTCCCCTCCGCGTGGTCGTTGATGTCGAAGACGCAGAAGCGGTCGTCCGCCTGGGCCCCCACCAGGGTGATCTGGTTCGTCCCGGCCGGGGGCTTGCCCTGATCCATGACCCGGTCGTTGCGCAGGAGGAAGGCCCGGGCCTCCTCGGAGCTGCTCTCCCCGCCCTGGTAGCTCAGGGTGAAGGTCTGGTCCAGGAGCGGGGTCTTGGACGTGGGCGGCGGGGGCTGGATGACCACGTTGGTCAGGGACATGGGCACGGCCGACGGGCCTGGGTCCACGCTGGTGGGGGGCTGCACCCAGGGATACCAGAGGGCGATGGTTTCCCACTCCGTGCGGGGGGCCAGGTAGTTGGCCAGGGTCTCCCCGCAGTTGCTGGTCCAGGCGCTGCTGTCGAAGATGAACTCCTGGTTGCTGGGCTCGTAGACCCAGCCCATGGCGCTGCCCACGCAGCTGGTGGACTCCACCAGATCCTTCTCCCCGGTCACCGGGTCCTTGACCACATCCAGGTAGGTGTCGAAGAGGAAGAGCAGGTAGTGGCCCAGCTCGTGGGCGAAGGCCAGGGACCAGTCCTGGCTGGTGTCCACCCCAGGGATAGAGGGATTGCCGGGCAGGTGGAACCGGTTCCAGGTGGCGCCCATGTAGACATGGCCCGGGTAGAAGCTCAGGCCCTGAGCCGCGAACTGGGGATCCGGCGTCACCCCGGTGACCACGCCCCCGGCGTCGGCCCAGGGGCGCAGGTTGTTGCTGGCGTAGAGGCGCACGTCCGCGGTCTCCCAGTTCTCGCTGTCCTGGAAGACGGTGACCCGACCCAGGGCCATCTGGCCGTCGGTGAAGTCGTAGAGGAAGTTGGAGGCCCGGACCAGATCCTCCTTGAGCCTGTCCTTGTAGGCCGCATCCCCCTCCAGGTTCCACTGGGCGGAGATGTCCAGGTTGCGCAGCATCAGGGGATCCTGGCTGCCCACGGTCATGGTCAACGTGCCGTTCTGGAAGACAGCAGGGGTCAGCTCGATGGGGGGGCCGCTGGTGCCGTAGAGGGTGAAAGCGCTGGTCTCGGAGATGGTCTGGCGGGCCCAGAGGGTGTCCCCCAGGTTGATGGCCGTGTGGTTCAGGACGTAGCCGTCGCTGCCGATGCTGAAGCCGCTCCAGGCGCCCGAGTCCGGGGAGTAGCGGTAGAGGGTGGCGGTGGCCGCGCCGGTGCAGGGATCGGCCGTCTCGCTGCAGACCCGGATGCAGCGGGGATCGTCCAGGGTGGCGGTGACCCAGCCCAGGGGGTTGTCCCAGGTGACATCGTTGGGCCAGCCGTGGCTGTCCCCGGTCTGGTGGATGTCGTGGCGGAAGACGGCCAGGCCGAAGGGCGCGCCGCAGTGCTGGGTGAAGTCGGCCAGGGAGATCTTGTATTCCGCGTTCTCCTGGTTGCCGCTGAAGTCGGTGACGGCCCAGGCGCTCCACCCGGGAAGCGTGGTGCGGGAGTAGACCTGGGTCGGGTCCGAGCTGCCGGTCCCCACGTAGCTGCGGAAGAGGGGCCCGTTGTTGGTGTCGAAGGCCACCTCCAGGGCGAAATCGTCCCCCTCCGCGTACTTCTCCTTGCCGTTGTCCGTGTCCAGGTAGACCCGGAAGCGGCGCAGGGAGTTGCTGCTGGTCACGTCCTGGATGCAGAGGTAGAGGTTGTCGCCGTCGTGCTTCACGTAGAAGGTGGCCAGGCCGTCCACGCTGGCGAACTGGTAGGAGGCCGCGCCCGCGTACTCGCCGCTGGTGTCACAGACGCCGTCCAGGCTCACGCTCACCTCGTCCCGGGGGATGGTGATCTGGCTGGGCGGCAGGGTGTACTCCACGTAGAGGACCGGCGCCGTGCCTCCGGCCTTTTCCTTGCTGTCGAAAACCCGGTTGTTGGAAAGCCCCCCAGTGGGCAGGAGCATCAGGCCGTAGTTGGGGTGGGTGAAGGAGCGGTGGACCCAGTCCTTCACCAGGCCGGTCACGTCCCAGGTGACCAGGACGTTCCTGCCGCTGGGCGCGGCCACAGTGGCCCAGGGGGCGCTGCTCGGCTGGTTGCCCCAGGTGACGCTGCTCTCGCTCCAGGGGCCCAGGATGCGGTTGATGGCTACGCTCCAGGGATCCCCGCTCCAACTGGTCTGGTAGAGGCGCAGCTCGGCCTTGTCGATGATGGCGTTGGAGGGGATGGCGGCCAGGTCGAAGCGCAGCAGCGTGCGGGTGTCGATGGCCGCGACCGTGCGCAGGATGGAGACGGAGAGGGAATCGCTGCTGCCGTAGTTGGTGTCCGTGCTCAGGGAGCTGATGTAGGTGTCGGCCGAAGGGGGGAGGGTCACGCTGGCGCTGACGGCGCCGGCCCTCACCGGGGG
>WGCB01000481.1 GCA_015494005.1 Caldilineaceae bacterium | reverse complement strand
GCCCGACTCCTTACTCCTTACTCCTTACTCCTCCCGCCTCTACCGCACCGGCGACCTCTGCCGCTTCCGGCGAGACGGGGTGGTGGAGTTCCTGGGCCGGGTGGATGACCAGGTCAAGGTGCGGGGCTTCCGCATCGAGCTGGGCGAGATCGAGGCCATTCTCCAGCAGCACCCGGACGTCCGGGAAGCCGTGGTCCTGGCCCGGGAGGACGTCCCTGGGGAGAAGCGCCTGGTGGCCTATGTGGTGGCCCAGGAGTCGGAAGTTGGAAGTCGGGAGTCGGAAGATGGAGATCGCGAGGCCGACCTTACTCCGTACTCTTCACTCATTCCCGAGCTGCGCACCTTCCTGGCCGAGCGCCTCCCCGACTACATGATCCCGGCGGCCTTCGTCTTCCTGGATGCCCTGCCCCTCACGGCCAGCGGCAAGGTGAACCGGCGGGCTCTGCCTGCCCCGGATGCGACCGCCACGCTGACCAGCGTCTACGTGCCGCCCCGCACCCCCGTGGAGGAGGAGCTGGCCGCCATCTGGGCCCAGGTCCTGGACTTCCAGCCCAGCGAGGAGCGACCGGGCATCGGCATCCACGACAACTTCTTCGATCTGGGCGGCCACTCCCTCCTGGCCACCCAGATCATCGCCCGGGTGCGGGCCAAGTACCATGTGGAGCTGCCCCTGCGCCGCCTGTTCGAGACTCCCACCGTGGCTGGCCTGGCGGAGCTCATCACCGAGAGCCTGGTCCAGGAGGAGAGCGAGGAGGAGCTGGCCCAGCTGCTGGAGGAGCTGGAAGGGCTCTCGGACGATGCGGTGCGCGACCTGTTGTCGAACATGGAATCCTGAGGTGTGTCCATGACCAGCCTTGACGAACGCCTGGCCGGGCTCTCCCCGGAGAAACGGGCGCTGCTCACCCAACTGCTGCAGAAGAAACGGGCGGCCACGGCCCAGGCCGACGCTATCCCCCGCCGGCCGGACCCCAGCCAGCATCCCATGTCCTACGCCCAGCAGCGCCTCTGGTTCCTGGACCAGTTCGAGCCGGACAGCCCTTTCTACAACATCTCCGCGGCTCTGGGGCTCACCGGTCCCCTGGACGTGGCGGCCCTGGAGCAGGCCCTGAACGCCATCGTGGCCCGTCACGAGGTGCTGCGCGCCAACTTCATCACGGAGAAGGGCTATCCCGCCCAGGTGGTGGCGCCAGAGCGGCGCATCCCCCTGCCGGTGATGGACCTGCGCCAGCGCTCGCCCCAGGAGCAGAACGCGGCGGTGCAACGCATGGCCGTGGAGGAGGCCCGGCGCCCCTTCGACCTGGCCCAGGATCCCCTGCTGCGGGTGCAGCTCCTGCGCCTGGACGAGGAGGAGTACGTGCTGCTCCTGACCATGCACCACATCATCTCCGACGGCTGGTCCACCGGCGTGCTGGTCCAGGAGCTGAGCGCCCTCTACCCGGCCTTCCGGGAGGGTCGTCCTAGCCCCCTGGCCGAGCTGCCCATCCAGTACGCGGACTACGCGGCCTGGCAGCAGGAGTGGCTCCAGGGTGAGGTGAAGGAACGTCAGCTGGCCTTCTGGCGGGAGACTCTGGGCGAGCTCCCCGGCCCCCTGCAGCTGCCCTTCGATCATCCCCGCCCGCCGGTGCAGACCTACCGGGGCGCGCACCACTATTTCGCCATCCCCGAGAGGCTGCAGGGGAAGCTCGCGGCCCTGGCCAAAGAGGAGGACGCCACCCTCTTCATGACCCTGCTGGCCGCCTTCCAGGCCCTGCTCCATCGCTACTCGGGCCAGGAGCAGATCCACGTGGGCACGCCTGTGGCCAACCGCACCCGGATGGAGCTGGAGCCCCTCATCGGCTTTTTCGTCAACACCCTGGTCCTGCCCGGCCGCTTCCAGGATAGCCTCACCTTCCGGGAGCTGCTGAGGCAGGTGCGGGAGACGGCCCTGGGCGCCTTTGCCCACCAGGACCTCCCCTTCGAGATGCTGGTGGAGGAGCTGCAGCCCGAACGGGACATGAGCCACACCCCCCTCTTCCAGGCCATGTTCGACCTGCAGAAGGCGCCACCGGAGCGCTTCCAGGTGGGGGATCTAGAACTGCGGGTCATGGAGGTGGAGACGGGCACGGCCAAGTTCGACCTCATCCTGGTGGTCCAGGAACGGGAAGAGGGCCTGCAGGGCATCATCGAGTACAACACGGACCTGTTCGAAGAAGGTACCATCCAGCGCATGGCCGGCCACTTCCTCAACCTGCTGGAATCGGCCCTGGCCGACCCGGACCAGCCCATCGCCCGGCTGGAGCTCCTCAGCCCAGAGGAGAAGCACCAGATCCTGGTGGAATGGAACGACACCGCCCACCCCTTCCCCCAGGACCGCACCTTCCACGCCGCCTTCCAGGAGCAGGTCACCCACACCCCAGACCGAACAGCCGTCGCCTTCCTGGACCAGGAGCTCTCCTTCGCACAGCTCAACGCCCGGGCCAACCAGATGGCCCATCACCTGCGCCGCCTGGGCGTCCAGCCCGACCAGATCGTCGCCCTGGTCCTGGACCGCTCCCCGGAGATGCTGGTGGGCATCCTGGGCATCCTCAAGGCCGGCGCCGCCTACCTGCCCTTGGACCCCTCCTACCCGGCCGCCCGCCTCCAGTTCATGCTGGAGGATTCCCAGGCCCCCATTTTGGTCACCCAGGAGGGCCTGGTCGACAAGCTCCCCATCGCCGATCTCCAATCGCCAATCTCTGTCATTCGCCTGGACGCGGACTGGCCCGCCATCGCCCAGGAGCCCACGGACAACCCACCCGAGATGGCCGGACCCGACAACCTGGCCTACGTCATCTACACCTCTGGCTCCACCGGCACCCCCAAGGGCGTCCTCATCCAGCACCGCTCCATGCTCCACCTGGCCACCGCCCTCCACCGCATCGTCTACGACGGCGACGACCAGCTGCGCCGCATCAGCCTCAACGCACCCATCTCCTTCGACGCCTCTGTCCAGCAGATCGTCATGCTGACCAAGGGCTACACCCTGGATATCCTCCCCCACGCCGTCCGCCAGGACAGCCACGAGCTCCTGCGCTTCATCCGGGAGCGCCGACTGGACGCCCTGGACTGCGTCCCCTCCCAGCTCAAGCTCCTCCTGGACGCCGGCCTCCTGGACGGCTCTGGCTGGGCCCCGGCCAAGGTCCTGCCTGGCGGCGAGGCCATCGACCCGGAGACCTGGCGCATCCTCCGCCAGGCCCCGGCCACCCAGTTCTACAACATGTACGGGCCCACCGAGTGCACCGTGGACTCCACCATCGCCCCGGTGCACGCCTCCGGGGACCAGCCCACCATCGGCCGCCCGGTCCCCAACGCCCAGGCCTACATCCTGGACCCGCACGGCCAGCCCGTGCCGGTCGGCGTCCCTGGGGAGCTCTACATCGGCGGCGCTGGCGTGGCCCGGGGCTACCTCAACCGGCCGGAGTTGACTGCGGAGCGGTTTGTGCCCGCGGAGGAGTTGGGAGTTGGGAGTTGGAAGTCCGAAGCTGGCCCGCTCGACTCCTTACTCCTTACTCCTTACTCCTCCCGCTTGTACCGCACCGGCGACCTCTGCCGCTACCGGCCCGACGGCCACATCGAGTTCCTGGGCCGGGTGGACCACCAGGTGAAAATCCGCGGCTTCCGCATCGAGCTGGGGGAGATCGAGGCCACCCTGCGCCAGCACCCCAGCGTGGACGACGCCGTGGTCGTCGCTCGGGAGGTCACCGCCGGCCACAAACAGCTGGTGGCCTACGTGGTGG
>WGCB01000480.1 GCA_015494005.1 Caldilineaceae bacterium | reverse complement strand
GGCCCAGGGCCCCACCAGCCGGGACGGACCCGGCTCTTCCGCCAGCATCTCCTCCAGGACCGGGTCCAGCTGCACCCCCTCCTGGAAGGCGCCTGGGAGGGGGCCGGGGGCCGGCTCCGTCTCCGGCAGGGGCGCGGACGGGTAGGCCGGGGGCGGTCCGTGCAGGCGCTGGTAGCGGGGGCAGATGCGATGGCTGGCGCCCAGGCAGAAGGTGGCCTGGTCGGGCAGCAGCAGGGGCTCCTGGCCCTCCGGGCTGTCCGGCGGGATGGCGAAACAGCTGTTCTCGAAGCTGGGGTAATCCTGGGCCTCCCCCTGGGAGCCGTCGGGTAGGCGGGTGCCCAGGTAGGGGCAGATGCGTTTGGTCATGGACGTGTCAGGCCGGACGGCAGTTGCGAGGGGGCGCTGGGGGTGAGGTCCTAATCCCCGGCCTCTTCCTCCTCCCGAACCCACTGCTCCGCCAGGGCCAATGCCTCCTCGGGCGTCTGGATCTCCTGGGCTGCCTGGGCTTCCAGCAGCTTTCTCAGGAGCTTACCAACTTCTGGCCCTTCCTGCAAGTTCAGGCGAGCCATCAGCGTGCGGCCGTCCACCAGGGGATGGGCCTGGACCGTCTGCAGCCCGTCCTCCTGGAAGGCGAAGGCCAGCATCTGCCCCACGTGGGCCAGGAACTCCGGCCAGTCCGACTCCTCCAGGCGAGGGTAGGTGGCCTGGAAGTCGGCCAGGGAGAGGAGCAGCACGTCCACCCCGGTCAGGGGGCCCAGGAGCTTGCCCCCGGTGTCCCGGAAGAAGCGGAAGAGGCTGCGTCGGCTCAGGGGCTCCCCGTGGGCCCGGTTGTGGAGGAGCAGGGGGCGCATGTGGTGGCGCACCACCGTCTGGCCCAGGAGCACCTCCCGCCGGCTGAACTGGAGGGCCCGCAGGCGCTGGGCGGTGAGGGCCGCGCCCCGCTTGTCGTGGCCCAGGAAGCGATGGCGCACCGTGCCGTCCTCCCGGACCTGCAGGGTGTGGGTCTGGGCCTTGCCCACGTCGTGGAAGAGGGCGTGCCAGACCAGCCAGAAGGCCCGGCGTCGCCCCCCGGCCATGTTCTCGTTGAAGTGGGCCTGGAGGGACGCCCGCCAGGGAGCCAGGGTCTCGGCCAGCCCCGGGGCCAGGACCTCCGCCGTCTGGGGGCTGGGCTTGCGCAGCCAGTGGCGCAGCTGCTCCGCGAAGTGGACCGCCCGCAGGGTGTGGCGGTAGACGTCCAGGTAGTGGGGCCAGGACTGGGGCACCTCCACCGTGGCGGCCAGCTCGGGCAGCAGGGTGCGCAGGAGCACCAGGTGGCGCAGCTCCTCCAGGGTGTCCGCCGGGCCGGGCGCGGCCAGGGCCTTCCACAGCTCGTCCCGCACCCGCTCGGGGCTGGCCTTGGTCACCGTGGCGGCCAGCTGCCGGATCTGGAAGCGGGTCTCCGGCTCGATCTGGAAGCCCAGCTGGGCCTTGAGGCGCACCGCCCGCACCAGGCGCAGGGGATCCTCCACCAGGCTGCGGGGGGTGACCCGGCGCAGGAGCCGGGCCTCCAGGTCCGCCACCCCCTGGCAGACGTCCAGGAGCTCCGGCGGCCGCTCCCGTTCCAGGATCAGGGCCAGGGCGTTGACCGTGAAATCCCGGCCCCGCAGGTCCTCCTGGATGCTGCCGCCCCGGATGCGGGCCATGTCACAGACCAGGACCGTGCCGTTCTCCCGGTTGCCCAGCCGGCGGACCAGCCGGGCCACGTCCCGCTCCTCGTCCAGGGGGTAGAAGGCCCAGCCGCAGCGGTCGGCCAGCTCCCGGGCCAGGGGCAGCACCGGCCCGGCCAGGGCCAGGTCCAGGTCCGTCAGGTAGCGGTCCCGGCCCAGGAGGTAGTCCCGGACCGCGCCGCCCACCACGTAGACAGGGGAGCGCCGCTCCAGCAGGCCCATGAGCAGGGGCTGGAAGCGGGGGGCGTGCCATTTTTCCACAGCGGACAGCCGGTCTTGGATGGACATGGGTGGGAGCTGGAAATTGGGAGTTGGAAGTTGGGAGTTGGGAGTTGGAACGTGGCGGACGATGGACGGGGGCAACAGGGAACAGTCAACAGCCAGCAGTCAACAGCCAGCAATCAACAGCCAACGGTCGCGCCGGGAGCCCTATGGGCTGGCGGCGATGCTAGAATCGGCTTCCGAGGCCAACTGCCACCGTCTG
>WGCB01000479.1 GCA_015494005.1 Caldilineaceae bacterium | reverse complement strand
ATCCCCTGGTGCTGGCCTTCTACTACACCTGGTTCGACGAGAACACCTGGCGCCCGGACAAGGTCCCAGACATGCCACTCCAGCCCTACGTCAGCCGGGACCGGGGCGTGATGGGCCGCCACATCGACCAGGCCAAGCGGGCCGGGATCGACGCCTTCCTGGTGGCCTGGTACGGCCCCTGGGGGGACTCCAACCAGACCGAGCCCAACCTGGCCGCCCTGCTGGAGGAGGCCGCGGCCCGCCGCTTCCGGATCGGCATCCTCTTCGAGACCGACTCCCCCTTCCTGAGCGGGCCGGAGAGCGCGGTCCCCGCCCTGCAGCACGCCCTGAACGTCCACGCCAGCCGCCCGGCCTATCTGCGGGTGGGCGGGAAGCCGGTCATTTTCTTCTGGCGGCCCCACATCTGGAGCGTGGAGACCTGGCGCAACATCCGAGCCCAGGTGGACCCCAACCACACCAGCATCTGGATCGCGGAGGGGGTGGACATGGCCTACCAGGCGGTCTTCGACGGCCATCACCTCTACAGCAACACCTGGAACCCACCCACAGACCTGGACTACACGAACCAGAAGTTCGCCCGCTGGGTGCGAGAGGCCCGGCAGCGCTACGGCGCGACCAAATATTGGGTGGCCACGGTCATGCCCGGCTACGACGACACCCGCACCGGACGGGCCAACGCCTTCGCCCGCAGCCGGGAAGGGGGCGCCTACTACGAGCGCTCCTGGCAGTCGGCCATCGCCAGCCAGCCGGACTGGATCGTCATCACCAGCTTCAACGAGTGGCCCGAGGGGACCTACATCGAGCCCAGCGTGGCCTACGGGGAGCGTTTCCTGGACCTGACCGCGACCTGGAGCCAGCGCTTCAAGGCCGGTGGCGCAACCGGGGCTGCCCTGGCGATGGAAGCGGCCCAGTCCGCACCGACGCCCACGCCCATCCCCGCGCCCGATGAGCCCACGGCCCTGGTCCAGGCCACCCTGCTCAACCTGCGGGCCGGCCCTGGGACCGATTACCCCATCCTGGCCCAGATCCCGGCCGGGACAGCCCTGCCCATCACCGGACGCGCCCCGGCCCAGCCCGACTGGTGGCAGGTGCGCACGGAGCAGACCGAGGGCTGGGTCTACGGCCCTTTGGTCCAGGCCCTGGGCCCCCTGGAGGAAGTGGCGCCTGTGACGGCGATCCCGTCCCCCGGGGAGGTGATCGCCCGGCAGCGGCGGTGGGCCAACCGGCCCCTCCTGAAGGTGCGCGTCCCCCTGGCGGAGCGGATCCCTGAACCCCGGTGAGGCTCGGGCCTGTGAAGCGCCCGAGCCATCCAGAGACACCCGGAGACAGCCTGAAACCTTCCCCCATGCCTTTTTCCAGCCAGGAGCCAAACCCAGGAGCAAGACCCATGAGCAACCAAGTCCAGGAGCAATCCAGCGAGCAGAGCCGTGCCGAGAAAGAGGCCCGAACCGAACGGGAGAACCACGCCACCCGCTCCCTCATCGACGATGTGGCCCGCATCCTCATCGACGCGGAGGCCATCCAGGAGCGGGTGAAGGAGCTAGGACGCTACATCGACGAGATGTACGCGGGGAAGGACCTGCTGCTCATCTCCGTCCTGAAAGGGAGCGTGATCTTCATGGCGGACCTGCTGCGGGCCATCTCCATCCCCCACGAGATCGACTTCATGGCCACCAGCAGCTACGGCGCCAGCACGGAGAGCAGCGGCGTGGTGCGCATCATCAAGGATCTGAACCAGCCCATCGAGGGACGCCACGTGCTCATCGTGGAAGACATCATCGACAGCGGGCACACCCTCTCCTACCTGACCCGGATCCTGGAGGCCCGGAACCCGGCCAGCCTGCGCATCGTTACCCTGCTGGACAAGCCCGAGCGCCGGGAAGTGGAGCTGGACGTGGACTGGGTGGGTTTCTCCATCCCCAACGAATTCGTCATCGGCTATGGCCTGGACTACAACGAGCTCTACCGCAACCTGCCCTTCATCGGCGTCCTGAAGCCCGAGGTCTACACCGAAACCCAGGAAGAGTCCTGCCATCAACCCAAAGAGAAGCCATCCCCCGAACAGCCATCCCCAGAGTCCAGTGAACCAGCATCCGAATAGCCCTTTGAACCCTCATCGCCGTCACGCCCTGGTCCCCGGCGCGGGACGCCGCCTGCTCCTGGCCGGGTGCCTGGCCCTGGGGCTGACCCTCCTGGGCGGGCTCCTGGCGGGGAACCTGGCCGGGGATCTGGCGCCAGGCGTGGCCCACGCCCAGGACGAGGGCGGCTACGTGGTCCAGCCGGGGGACACCCTGGCCCAGATCGCGGCCCAGTTCGGCATCACCGTGGAGGAGCTGGCCGCGGCCAACGGCCTGGAGGACGTGAACCTGATCCGGGTGGGTCAGCGCCTGATCATCCCGGGCCAGGAGACGAGCCTGCCCCAGGTGGCCGCCCTGCCCGGGGACACCCTGCCCCGCATCGGCAGCCGCTACCAGGTCTCCCCCACCCAGCTGGCCGCGCTCAACGGCCTGGCCGTGGCCCAGCGGCTCTTCCCGGGCCAGCCCATCCGCCTGCCCGAGACGGCCCGGCCCATCCAGAGGCTGAGCTTCGGCGCGGTCCTGGACGTGGCCCTGCCGGATCACCTGGTCCAGGGCCACACCGGGGAGCTGGTGGTGACCACCAGCCGCCCCCTGAGCTTGACCGGCGTCTGGAATGGGCTGCCCCTGGCCCTGGCTCCCCTGGACGATCCCCTGCGCCAGTTCGCTCACCTCCCCGCGCCGGCCCTGCTGGGCCCAGGACGCTTCGAGCTGGCCCTGAGCTACACCGCCCGGGACGGCCGCACGGTCACCCGCACCTTCCCAGTGGAGGTGGTGGAGGGGGAGTACATCCGCCAGGAGATCAACCTGCCCCCGGGCAAAGGCGGCCTCCTGGACGCGGAGAAGATCCGCGCGGAGCTGGAGCGGCTCCAGGCTATCTGGGGCCAGAGCGACACGCCCATCCAGTGGCGGGAGCCCTTCACCCGGCCCATCGGCAGCCAGTACCCCACCACCAGCCCCTACGGCACTCGACGCAGCTACAACGGCGGCCCCTACAACACCTATCACGCTGGCCAGGACTTCGCCGCGCCCAAGGGGGTCACCGTCACCGCGCCGGGGGATGGCATCGTGGTCCTGGCCGAGCCCCTCTTCGTCCGGGGCAACGCGGTGATCCTGGACCACGGCCGGGGCGTCTTCACCGGCTACTGGCATTTGAGCAAGCTGTTGGTGGAAGCCGGGCAGGCGGTGAAGGTCGGGCAGCCCCTGGGGCTGGTAGGAACCACCGGCCTGAGCACCGGCGATCATCTGCACTGGGAGCTGCGGATCTACGGCGTCTCGGTGGATCCCATGCAGTTCCTGGACGAACCCCTCTTCCCGCCGCCCCCGGAGGAGCTGGCCGTGACCCAGTGAGGCTCGCGGACGGGCTGGAGCGCCACATCTTCTCTCTGTCCGCAGATCTTTTTGTCCACAAAAAAACCGCCGACCCCTCTCGGGATCGGCGGTTCGTTTTTCTCGGATCGGCTGGGGCCCAAGGAAGCCGGCAGGCTACTCCTCGTCTTCCTCCTGCTTGCCTCGGCTGATGACCTCGGGCTCCGCGCCGCCCTCGGCCACGCCCTCCAGCTCGGCCTCCTCCTCGCCCACCTCGGCGGCAGCGGCCCGGCTCATCACCAGGCTGAAGACTGTCTCCTCGGCCGGGGTGAGGTACTCCACGCCGGGCAGCTCGGGCAGATCCGCCACGGTGATGGGACGGTCCGGCGTCAGGTTGGTCACGTCCACCTCGATCTGGGCCGGGATGTTGGCCGGCAGGGCCTCGATCTCCACGTGGTCCATGGCCTGCACCAGGACCGCGTCCGCGCCCAGGCCCTTCACCTCGCCCACGGCCACCACTGGGACCGTCACCTCCTGCTTCTCCCGCATGCTCACCGCGTAGAAGTCCGCGTGGAGCAGGTTATGCCGCACCGGATGGCGCTGGAC
>WGCB01000478.1 GCA_015494005.1 Caldilineaceae bacterium | reverse complement strand
GGGATCTTGGTCTTGGGCTGGGCTGCCCTGGGCGGGGGCGCCTTGGCAGGTGCCTGGGCCGCTGCTTTGCTCGGCTTGCGGTCCTGGACCTCAGCCGGCGTCTGGCCCAAGGCCTCCGCCAGCCGATCCACCCGCTCCTGCAGCTCCCGCACGCTGCGGTTGAGCCGGGGGACGGCGAGCAAGTAGAGCACCAGGGCCAATCCTCCCGCGAAGAGGGAGGCCAGAACGAGTAGTGCGAAGATGAGTTCCATGGGATCCCCGTTCCTCCTTCGTTGGTTCGTGGATCAGTGCTTCCTGGAAGGCATTTCCGCTGGCTTCCAGTGAGGCCAGCCATCTTCACACTATTCGATCATCTGTACGTTTCAAGGTCCAGAATGGTTTCAAACCGTGTGACAGGGTGTACCAGAGCGTGTTACAGGTCGGGCCATCAGCCCAGATCCACCGGCCCCGAGAGGAGGCTCACCAGCAGAGCCACGGTCTGCTGGACGTCGTCGAAGTCCACCATCTGGGTGGGGGTGTGGATGTAGCGGCTGGGGATGGAGATGGCGCCAGCCGGTGCGCCCTCCCGGCTGACCTGCATGGCCGCCGCGTCGGTGGAGCCGTAGTCCAGCACCTCCAGCTGGTAGGGGATGCCCTGGGCCTCCGCGGTGCGCACCAGCCAGCGCCGCACCCCGGGATGGGCCAACATGCGCTTGTCCTTGACCTTGATGGCCGGTCCCTGGCCCAGGGTCACCTCCATGGTCTCGGACTTGGGCATGTCCCCGGTGAGGGTCACGTCCAGGGCCAGGGCCACGTCCGGGTGGACGCCGAAGGCCGCGGTGGTGGCCCCCCGCAGACCCACCTCCTCCTGGACGGTGAAGACCGCGTAGACGTGGTTGGGGGTGCTCTGGAGCTCCTTCATGGCCTGGACCAGGGCCGCGCAGCCGATGCGGTCGTCGAAGTTGGGGCCCAGGAGGCGCTTGCCCAGGTCCGCGAAGGCGCAGCGGAAGACGGCCATGTCCCCCACGCCCACCGGCGCGTCCTCCTTGGAGGCGGCGCCCACGTCCAGGAACATCTTGCGCAGCTCCAGCTTCTCGTTGCTGAAGGGCTTGCCCTCCACGCCGAAGGTGCCCCGCACGCCGTTGGGAAAGACAACCTGGCTGCCCGGCAGGGTGTTGGCCAGGACCGTGCCCACGTTGGTGAAGCGCAGGAAGCCCTGTTCGTCCACGTGGGTGACCATGATGCCGATCTCGTCCATGTGGGCGGCCACCATCACCTTGCGGGGCTCGCCCTCCCCTGGCTCCGTGGCCCGCTTCACCGCGATGAGGTTGCCCAGGGCATCCACCCGCATCTCGTCCACGTGGCCGGCCAGCTCCTGACGGATGAGCTCCCGCACCTGGGCCTCGTCCCCGCAGGGGCCGTACACTTCGCATAGTTTCTCGATGAGGCGTTTCATGGGATGTCCTTTCCTTTGATCGCCCTCGGATCCTTCATTCCACCACCTTGCCCGGGTTCAGGATGCCCTTGGGGTCCAGCAGGGCCTTCAGCTCCCCCATGAGGGCCACCGCCTCCGGGCCGTACTCCTGGGCCAGGTACTTTTTCTTGCCCAGCCCCACCCCGTGCTCGCCGGTGCAGGTGCCCTCCAGCGCCAGGGCCTTCATCACCAGCCCCCGGTTCAGCTCCTCCACCCGAGCCTGGGCGTCCGGGCTGTCGTGGAAGAAGACCACCGTGTGGAGGTTGCCGTCCCCGGCATGGCCCACCATGGCGCCAGGCAGCTCCAGGCTCTCCATGGCCTCCGCCGCGTAGGCCACCAGCTCCGGATAGCGAGAGATGGGCACGGCCACATCGGTGACCAGGTAGCGCTGGCCCGGGTGGCGGCGCAGCATGATCTCGAAGGTCCGGTGGCGGGTCTCCCAGAGCTGCTTGTGGGCCTTCCGGCCCAGGCCGGCCTGGAACTCCATGCAGTGGCACTCCCGGCAGATGGCCTCGGCCAGCTTCAACTCCTCCTCCAGGGCGGCCTGGCTGGCCCCGTGGAACTCCAGGAAGAGGTTGGGCGCGGTGGGGATGGCGAAGCCGGCCTCCTCCTTGAGCAGGCGGATGGTGGCCTGGTCCAGGAGCTCCAGGGCCGCCGGGTTCAGGCCGGAGCCCATGATGCCGAAGACCGCGTCCGCCGCGTCCTGGACGGTGGGGAAGGCCGCGGTGGCGGCGCTGAAATGCTCGGGGATGGGAGCCAGCTTCAGCGTGGCCTGGGTGATCAGCCCCAGGGTGCCCTCGGAGCCGGTGAAGAGGTGGGTCAGGTCGTAGCCGGCGGACTGCTTCACCGCCCGGGAGCCGGTGCGCACCACCCGGCCATCCGCCAGGACCACCTCCAGGGCCAGGACGTTGTCCCGAGTGGCGCCGTACTTCACCGTGCGGGTCCCCGCGGCGTTGTTGGCGATCATGCCGCCGATGCTGGCGTTGGCCCCTGGGTCCGGGGCGAAAAAGAGGCCGTGGCGGGCCAGGACCCGGTTCATGTCCTTGTAGAGCACCCCGGGCTGGACCGTCACCTGGAAGTCCTGGGCGTGGATGGCCAGGATGCGGTCCATGCGCCGGAAGTCCACCACGATGCCGCCCCGCACCGGGATGGGGTTGCCCTCGATGCTGGTCCCCGCGCCCCAGCCCACCAGGGGGATGCCCTCTTCGTGGGCCAGGCGGGCGATGGCCCTCACCTCCTGGGTGCTGGCCGGCCAGACCACCGCGTCGGGCAGGGCGGGCGGATGGGGGGACTGGTCCCGGCTGTGCAGATCTCGCTCGGCCAGGGTCCTGGAGGCGTGTTTCTTGCCCACAATCTGTTGCAGTTGCTGGAAGATCTGGGATGAGAGCATGGTCGGTGTCTGTTGACTGCTGGCTGCTGACTGCTGGCGGCTAGCTGTGGATCGGCTCCCAGGCCTGGGGCAGGCGGCGCAGGACCCCGTCCATGAGGGCCACCAGCCCTTCCACATCCCGGGGATCCAGGAGGGCGGCCGGGGCGTGGATGTAGCGGCAGGGCACGGCCACCGCCACGGACGGGATCCCCTCCCGGACCAGGTGGATGGCGCCGATGTCCGTGCCCCCGATGCCAGGCTGCTTGAACTGGTAGGGTATGCCCAGCTCCTGCGCCGTCTCCACCAGCAGGCGCACCAGCCGTCGGTCCGCCAGGGCGCTGCGATCCATGACCGAGATGGCCGGGCCCT
>WGCB01000477.1 GCA_015494005.1 Caldilineaceae bacterium | reverse complement strand
CTGCTGGAGCGGGCCGCTCGCCTGGGCTGCGGCGCGGTCACGGCCAAGAGCTGCGGTCCTGCACCCCGGACCGGCCACGTGAACCCCTCCTGCCTGGCGTGGGAGGGCGGGCTGATCAA
Organism: Caldilineaceae bacterium; assembly: GCA_015494005.1. Classification (GTDB taxonomy): domain Bacteria; phylum Chloroflexota; class Anaerolineae; order Caldilineales; family Caldilineaceae; genus S144-5. The sequence goes on along the minus strand of WGCB01000477.1, from coordinate 3,352 downwards.
CGCCATCGGCTTGGCCAACCCAGGCGCGGAGGCGGAGGTGGCCATGCTGGCCCAGGCCCGGGAGCGGCTGGCGCCCCTGGGCGTGCCCCTCATCGCCAGCATCTTCGCCGGCCTGGCCCCGGAGTTCGGGGAGGTGGCCCGGATCGTGGCCCAGGCCCGGCCCGACTTCATCGAGGTGAACATCTCTTGCCCCAACGTGGCCAGCGAGTTCGGCGAGCCTTTCGCCGCCAACCCGGCGAGTGCGGCGGAGGTCACCCGGCAGGTGGTGGCGGCCCTGGAGGGGACCGGCATCCCGGTCATCGTGAAGCTGGCCCCCAACGTGCCCAGTGTGGCCCGCATCGCCCAGGCGGTGGTGGCCGCGGGCGCGGACGCCCTCTGCGCGGTCAACACCATGCCGGGCATGCTCATCGACCCGGAGAGCGGCCAGCCCATCCTGGCCAACCGCAGCGGGGGGCTCAGCGGACCGGCCCTGAAGCCCATCGCCCTGAAATGCGTCTACGACATCCGCAAGGCCTGCCCGGAGACGCCCATCATCGGCACCGGCGGGGTGACCACCGGCGTGGATGGGCTGGAGATGCTCATGGCCGGGGCGACCCTAGTGGGGGTGGGCAGCGCCATCGCCATTCGAGGCCCGGAGGCCATCGCCCAGATCCGGGAGGAGATGGCGACCTGGCTGGCCGCCCACGACATCCCAGACGTGAACCAGGTGCGGGGCTGGGCCCACCGGGAGCCCGTCTACCCGGAGACCCCCTCCCCGCCGCCCATCCCGGAGGTCCACTGAGGCGTCCCTGGGCCCTGAATTCCGCCACAATCGCTCCAGAACCCAGCCGGTGTAGGATCCGAAACGAAGGCCGGGATATCTCGTTGAGGAGCTGTTCCACACTCCCAACTCCTGCTTCCCAACTCCCGGTTTTCGCCCTCCATTCCCATTTCACGTTCGGGAGAGACCACCATGCTACACCCAGACACAAACGAAGCACCTGTCTACAACCTCTACATCAACGGCCAGTGGCGCACGCCCCGGTCCGAGCTGTACGAGCCCACCTTCGACCCGGCCACCGGGGAGATCCTGGGCTACGTGGCCAAGGCGGACGCGGAGGACACCCGAGAGGCCATCCGAGCGGCCCGGGAGGCCTTCGACGACGGCTATTGGGCCTCCATGGCCCCGGGAGAGCGCTCCCGTCTGCTCCACCAGATCGTGGACGCGGTGGAGGAGCGCCAGTTCGAGCTGGCGGAGCTGGAGATGCGGGACGGGGGCTGCACCTGGCGCAAGGCCACCCTCATGGACATTCCCGTGGGGCTGATCCACTTCCGCCACTTCGCCAAGCTGGCGGACTTCGAGCCCCTGGAGCCCCTGCCCCAGATCCAGTTCCCGGCCCTCTCCTACAACTACGTGCGCCGGGAGCCCATCGGCGTCTGCGGCCAGATCATCCCCTGGAACTTCCCTTTCCTCATGGCCATCTGGAAGATCGCCCCGGCCCTGGCCGCGGGGAACACGGTCATCCTGAAACCGGCCAGCTACACCCCGCTCAGCGCCCTGAAGCTGGTGGAGATCATCCACGACACGGGCCTGCTGCCCCCGGGCGTCCTCAACCTGGTGACCGGGCCCGGGCAGGTGGTGGGGCCGGAGCTCTGCAGCAACCCCATGGTGGACAAGATCGCCTTCACCGGCAGCACGGAGGTGGGCCGGGACATCATCCGTCAGGCGGCCAGCACGGTGAAGAAGATGACCCTGGAGCTGGGGGGCAAGAGCCCCAACATCATCCTGGAGGACGCGGACCTGGACCTGGCGGTGGACGGCAGTCTCTGGGCCACCTTCATGCACAACGGCCAGGCCTGCGAGAGCGGCACCCGGCTCTTCGTGCCCACCAGCATCTACGACGAGTTCATGGAGCGGCTGGTGGACCGAGCCCGGCAGCTGAAGGTGGGCCTGCCCGACGACGGGGAGACGGACCTGGGGCCGGTGATCAGCGCGGGACAGCTCCACACCATCGAGGACTACATCCAGGTGGGCATCCAGGAAGGGGCCACGCCGGTGCTCCTGGGCGAGCGCCCCACGGATCCAGAGCTGGCCAACGGCTTCTTCATCACGCCCACCATCTTCACCGACGTGCGCAACGACATGCGCATCGCCCAGGAGGAGATCTTCGGGCCGGTGCTGGCGGTGATCAAGTACGATACGGTGGACGAGACCATCCGCATGGCCAATGACACCATCTACGGCCTGGCGGCCGGCGTCTGGAGCCGGGACGTGGAGCGGGCCATCAGCGTGGCCAACCGCATCAAGGCGGGCACGGTCTGGATCAACGACTACCACCTGATCAGCGCGGAGGCCCCCTTCGGCGGCTACAAGCAGAGCGGCCTGGGCCGGGAGCTGGGGGTCTACGGCCTCCACGAGTACACCGAGGTCAAGCACATCCACGTGGACCTGACCAACAGCCGGGATGCCCGCTTCTGGTACGACATCGTGGTGCCCCGTAAGGAGTAGCGGCGGCAGGCGACGGCCGACACCACGCGAAAAAGGGGGCGGACCGAGTGTCCGTCCCCTTTTTGATGGCCCCGTTTGTTCGCGCCTCGGTTCGCGCCGCCGGATCAACCCGGCCAGGCGCCCCTCACAGGATCAGCATGGCATCCCCGAAGCTGTAGAACCGATAGCCCTGGCGCTTGGCCTCCTCGTAGGCCTGGAGCAGGATGCGCCGCCCCGCGTCCACGTCCTCCGGGTGGGCCTGGGCCACGAAGGCGCTCACCAGGAGGAGCAGGGAGGAGCGGGGCAGGTGGAAGTTGGTCACCAGCATGTCCACGGCCCGGAAACGGTAGCCCGGGCGGATGAACAGGTCCACGGGCCCCTCGAAGGCGGCCACCCGCTGCCAGGGACAGGCGTTGGGGTTGTAGGGGTCAATGCCCTGGGCGCCAGTGGCCCCCCACTCCAGGACCCGCACGGTGGTGGTGCCCACGGCCACGATGCGCCCCCCCTGCAGGGTCACCTGGTTGATGCGCCGGGCCGTCTCCGGGCTGAGCCGGGCCCACTCCGTGTGGATGCGGTGTTCCTCCACCTCCGCCGCGGTGATGGGCCGGAAGGTGTCCAGCCCCACGTGCAGAGTCACCGTCTCCAGGAGCACGCCCTTGCGCCGCAGCTCCACGAGCAGCTCCGGCGTGAAGTGCAGGCCCGCGGTGGGGGCCGCCACGCTCCCCTCCACGGCGCTGTAGATGGTCTGATAGCGCTCCCGGTCGCCGGTGTACTCGGTGATGTAGGGGGGCAGGGGGATCTCGCCCAGGGCATCCAGGTAGGGCCAGATGGGCCGGGAGAAGCGCACCAGCCGGGTGCCATCCTCCCGGACGGCCAGGATGGTGG
>WGCB01000476.1 GCA_015494005.1 Caldilineaceae bacterium | reverse complement strand
GTAGAGATCCTTGTTGATGTTCTGCAGCCCGGCCAGGAAGAAAACCGAGGAGAAGCCAATCTCCTTCCAGATGCCCACGATGATGATGGCCCAGAGGGCCAGGGTGCTGCTGGCCAGCCAGCGCACCCCCTGCACGCCCAGGGCGTTGTAGATATGGCTCAGGGGGCCCAGGTTCGGGTCCAGGATGAGCACCCAGACCAGGGCTGCGGCCGCGGTGGTGGTGATGTGGGGCGTGAAGGAAACGGTGCGGAAGAAGGGCTGGCCCCGCACCTTCCGATTCAGGAGCAAGGCCAGGAGGAAGGCCAAGCCCTGGGCGATCAACACCACGCTGAAGGTGTAGGTGAAGGTGTTGCCCAGCACCTCCCAGAAGTACTCGTCCTGGAGCAGCCGGGAATAGTTGCGCAGGCCCACGAACTTCAGGTCTGGGGTCAGGAAATTCCAGCGGGTGAAGCTCAGGTAGAAGCTGTAGAGGATGGGCCAGTAGGTGAAGACGGCGAAGATCAGGAAGTTGGGAGCGACGAAGGCCAGGAAGGTGAGCCAGTCGCGCCGGTTCTTGCGCCAGGAGCGGCCGAGAGCTTGGAGTTGGGACATAGTGAGTGCAAGCCGGTGTGTGGATGCTGTTCAAGCATGCAGAGGAGTAAGGAGTAACGAGTAAAGGGGAACGTTGCCGCCCCGGAACTGCTTACTCGTTACTCCTTACTCATGACTCATTCCATTCTACGGAGCAAAGATTTCCTCCTTCACCCCCTCTTCTGCCTTGGCGTCCGCCTCGTCCAGGACAGTCTGGGGATCCTCCATCTCGATGAGGATCCGGGCCACCGCCTCGTCGAAGGCCGTGCGCACGGCCGGGGACATGTTCACGGAGAAGTCACCCCGCAGGTAGGGCAGGGCCTCGTGGATGATCTTGTAGCGCTCATCCTGGAGGAGGTCCGCGGCGGCCTCCTGGGCTCGGCCATACCAGGCAGTGTAGCCGCTGCGCTTGGCGTAGTAGGCGATGCTGTCCGGAGAGAGCATGTACTTCATGAACTCCCAGGCCGCATCCCGCTTCTCCTCTGGCGTCACCGAGGTCATGACGATGCCGCCACCACCGGGCGCATAGACCTTGCCCGCCTTGCCGGCCGGGTAGTTGGCCACCATGGGGGTGAAGCCCACGGACTGCTCCATGATGTCCGCGAAGGGGCCTGGCGAGTCCAGGATCATGGCCGCCTTGCCGTTCTTGAAGAAGCCTCGATGACCGCCGGAAGCCGAGTCCGGGGTGATGGCCGCGCCTTCCTTCACCAGGTCCTGGAGCTTGGTCATCAGATCCACGATCACCGGGTCGTTCAGGGTGATGTTGGTGTAGTCCTTGGTGGTGATGTTGCCGCCCTCGGACCAGATCATGGACTGGAGGGGCCAGGAGAACCAGCCAGCGATGTAGGCCACGCCGTAGCGAGTGGTGTTGCCGCTGTCGTCCTTCACCGTGAGCTTGCGGGCGTAGTCGAAGAAGTCGTCCCAGGTCTCCGGCGGGCCAGGCAGACCGGCCTCCTCGAAGGCCTCGGTGTTGTAGTAGAGCACCGGCACCGCCACGTTGAAGGGCAGCCAGTAGATGCCCCCGTCGAAGGCGCCTGCGTCCAGCATGGTGCCCGGCCAGTCGCTGGTGTCCATGCCGTTGGGCCCGTCCAGGTAGGGCTTCACGTCCGCGATGACCCCGGACTTGTAGAACTCCAGGATCTCGAAGGTGCCCAGCTGGGAGACATCCGGCCCCTCACCCGCGGCGAAGGCCGTGAGCAGCGCGGTGGCCAGGTCCCCGTAGCCGCCCTGGAACTCGGAGGTGACGTGGATCCGGTCCTGGGACTGGTTGAACATCTCCACCAGCTCGTCCTGAGCGTCCCCAGCCGGGCCGGGGTTGGTGTGCCAGTAGGTGAGCTCGATGACCTCGGCCGGAGCGGCCTCCTCGGCCTGGGGCTGGGCTGCCTCCCCTTCCCCGGGGGCGGATGGGGCCGCGGGCGGCGCGCCCACCGCGCAGGCCGTCAACAGCAGGGCCGCGACCATCAGCAGCCCAAGCACCTGTGCAATCCGTCTCTGTCCTGCCATGTCGGCTTTCTCCTTTCAGATGGGTGAAGAATTGGATGATGCGGTGATTCGGGGATCGGGTCAGGGCGAAGATCCGGGACTGCTCCTCAACCTTCCATCCGCTGACTCTCAACGGCTCTGTCACACCGTGACGCCGGCCCGTTCGAAGAGCCGGTCGCACGCGGCCCGGGCCTCGGCCAGCAGGGCCTCCTCGTCCACGCAGAGGACCTTCTTGCCTTGCATGAGGATGCGGCCATCCACGATGACCGTGTCCACGTCTCCGTTGCTGGCGTTGAAGACCAGGGCCGAGACCACCCGGTGCACGGGCATGGCCAGGGGCGTGTCCAGGTCCACCAGGACCACGTCGGCCTTCTTGCCCACCTCCAGGGAGCCGATGCGATCCGGCTGGCCGAAGGCGATGGCCCCGCCCCGGCAGGCCATCCAGAGCACCTCCTCCGGCTGCAGGATCATGGCGTCCAGGCTGTGGACCTTCTGGAGCAGGGCCGTGGCCTTCAGGGTCTCCAGCATGTCCTGGCTGTTGTTGCTGCCGGGGCCGTCCGTGGCCAGGGCCACCACGATGCCCTTGCGCCGCATCTCCGGCACCCGAGCCACGCCCGAGGCCAGGTACATGTTGCTCACCGGGCAGTGGACCACCACGCCGCCCCGCTCGGCGATGAGCTCGATCTCCTCGTCGCTGAGCCAGATGCTGTGGACCAGCTGCATGTCCGGCCCCAGGATGCCCAGGTGGGCCAGCCACTCGATGTGGCCCATGCCCCGGCTCTCCTGGTTCATGGCCACTTCCACTTGGGTCTCGGCCACGTGGATCTGGGTGCCCATGCCCCAGGCCTTGGCCAGCTTGTGGGTGCGGAGCATGGTGTCGTCGGAGCAGCCCCAGGGGATGAGGGGGCCAAACTCCAGGCGCAGGCGGTCGTCGTGGCGGCCATGCCAGGCCCGGCGCAGGCGCTCCATCTCGGCCACGATCTGGTCCGGCTCCTCCATGAAGGCCGGGTGATAGTTCATATCGGCCCAGCCCCGGGCCAGCAGGAAACGGGTGCCCACCTCCTCCGCGGCCAGGTAGACGCCGTCGTCGTTGTGGGGATCTGTGTGCACGTACTGGTGATCCAGGACCGAGGTGGCGCCGCTGCGGATGTTCTCCACCAGCCCCACCATGGCGGCCAGGTAGGCTTCCTCCGGGTTCAGGGCCTGGGCCACGGGCCAGATGGCCGCCTCCAGCCACCCCAGAAGAGGTTTGTCGTCGGCTAGGCCCCGGATGAAGGTCTGGAAGAGGTGGGTGTGGGCGTTGACCATGCCCGGGATGACGGCCATGTGGCTGGCGTCCAGGACGGTGCGGGCCTCCTGGCGCAGGTAGGCCGGGGGATCGCCCGGGCCCAGCTCGGCGATCTTGTCCCCGCGGATGAAGACGTAGCCGGGATCGAAGATCCGGCCGGCGTCGTCCACTGTGACCACCGTCCCTTTTTCGATGAGGATGGGCCCCATGTGCTACGGCTCCCAGTTGGCGAAGGCGTCGATCACCGGTTTGATGTCGTCCATCATCGGGTAGAGGATGGGGCAGGTGACGCCGGCGGCGATGTATTCGGCCACCTTTTCCTGGCACTGCTCCGTGGTGCCCACGGCCATCAGGTTGCGCACCACATCGTCCGGGATGATGCGGGCGGCCCGGCGGTAGTCCTCCTCCGTGGCCGGCCAGCCCACGAAATCCTGCACCCGCTGGATCAGCTCCGGATCCACGTTGCTGGCCTTCATGATGTGGGGCTCCGTGCCCAGGTAGTAGGCCACCAGGGCCTTGCCTTCCATCATGGCCGCCTCCGGGTCCTCGTCCGAGAGGCAGCAGACCAGCAGCTCCGGCCGGTCCACATCCTCCAGGCGCTTGCCCGCCCGCTCCGCGCCGATCCGCACCCGCTCCACCGCGTTGCGGATGTAGTCCACGGAGACCACGTAGTTCAGCACCACGCCGTCGGCGATCTCCCCGGCCAGCTCCAGCATCTTGGGCCCGGTGGCGCCGATGTAGATGGGGATGTCTCGGGGGGAGGTGTCGCCGAAGGCCACGTCCAGCTTCACCCGATCCAGGTGGACGAACTCGCCCTGGTAGGTCACTTCCTCCATGGTGAAGAGCTGGCGGATGGACTCCACGTACTCCCGCATGGCCCGCAGAGGGCGCTTGCGCTCCACGCCCACCCGGGAGGAGATGGGCTCCCACCAGGCGCCCAGGCCCAGCATGACCCGGCCCCGACCATCAGCCTTCCCGGCCAGCTCCCACATGGTGCTCCAGGTAGCCGCGATGACCGCCGGGTTGCGGGTCCAGATGGGCAGCACGCCGGAGCCAACCCGCATGCGTTTGGTCTCGGTGAGGAAGGCGCTCATCATCACCACGCAGTCCCGGGCCAGGCGCGTGTCCGCCTGCCAGATCTCCAGGAGCCCCTGGGACTCCGCGTAGCGAGCCATTTCCAGTTCGTAGGGGATGGGGTGCTTGTCCTGCATGTAGAGTGCGATCCGCTGGGCCATGAAGTACTCCCTCTGCACGTGGACGGTATGTGAGGTGGATAGAGGACATGAGGTCGGTTGTGGGGGCGCCCCCAGTGTATCACAGAGCCCAGACAGCGTCAATCGTCAGTTAACAAAAGCAATCAGCATTTAACAAAATGTAACCGCTGGCCCTTCACCAGGGCAGAAAAGGGGCCATCCCCGTGTTGTCCCCGTGTTGTATCAGTGAACATTTTCCCACATCTCTACACCAGTGATTGACATTCCCTTTGCCTGTGATACAATTTCTGTACCCCCACTTCAACCGAGCCCTCCTGGATGTCACGCCTGGCCATTCCCCCGCAGAAGTGCGTCACTGGGGACGCGCCCCCAGATGCGGACATCCTTCCTAGCGGCCCGCCGGCCGGCAGGAGCACGCGGTGGACATTGGCGACAAGATCCGCAATCGACGTCGGGAACTGGGACTGAGCCTGCGGGAACTGGCCGAGCAGGTGGGCTTGACCGCCAGCTTCCTCAGCCAGATCGAGCGCAACCTGGCCAGCCCATCCCTGAACTCCCTCTACAAGATCAGCCAGGCCCTGGACCTGCCCCTGTTCCACCTGCTCCTGACCGAAAGCCCCAGCCAGCGAGTGGTCCGGCGGCAGGAGCGGCTGCGGCTCATGCTGCCCAACTCCAAGCTGGTCTACGAGCTGCTCACCCCCAACCTGGGCCTGCCCATGGAGGTCTTCCTGGTGCAGCTGGAAGCGGGGGAAGACAACATCGCCACCTCGTTGAACAACCCCACGGAGGAGTGCATCTACGTGCTCCAGGGCATCCTGGAGATCGAGCTCCACGACCAGACCTATCTCCTGGGCCCTGGGGACAGCATCTACTTCGAGGGGCCCCAGCTGCGCCGGCTCACCACCCGGGGAGACGAGACCCTGCGTTTCATCTCGGCCATCACGCCGCCCATTTTCTAGCCGGAAGGCAGGAGCGGGTGTGCGGAGTTGACCGGCCGAAGGACAGGAGGAACGGAGGATCCTCGCCCGGCTACCCAATCACCAAACCATCCAACCACCCAGCCACCCAGCCACCCAACTGCCCATGAAACCCATCGATTTCGACGCCCTGACCGTCTTTCTCCAGACCCTGGTGCGCATCCCCACCCTCTCGGGGGAGGAGGAGCCCATCATGGAGCCCATCGCCGAGGAGATGCGTCGGCTGGGCTTTGACCACATCTTCACCGACGCCAACGGCAGCCTCATCGGCATCGTCGAAGGAGCGCAACCGGGCCCCACCCTGCTCATGGACGCCCACGTGGACACGGTGGGCATCGCGCCGGGCGCGCCCTGGCGACACGATCCCTTCGCCGCGGTCATCGAGGACGGCCGCATGTTCGGCCGGGGCACCTCGGACATGAAAGGCGCCCTGGCCGCCATGGTCCACGCGGCTGGCAGCCTGGACCGCTCCCGCCTGGCCGGACGGGTGGCGGTGAGCGCCAGTGTGCTGGAGGAGGTGATGGAGGGGGTGGCCCTGGCCACGGTCATGGAGGAGGTGCGGCCGGACTTCGTGGTCATCGGCGAGTCCACGGAGCTGAACCTGAACCACGGCGGGCGAGGCCGGGCCGAGATCCACCTGGAGGCCGTGGGCCAGCCTGCCCACTCCTCCACGCCGGAGCTGGGGGTCAACGCGGTGCACGTGATGATCCGGGCCATCCAGGAGCTGGAGGCCCTCCCCCTGCCCCAGGACCCGCTGCTGGGACCGGCCATCCTGGCCCTGACGGACATCATCTCCGAGCCCTACCCAGGCCACTCGGTGATCCCCAGCCGCTGCCGGGTCACCTACGACCGGCGGCTCCTGGCTGGGGAGACCATGGCCGGGGTGCTGGGGGCCATCCAGGATCTGCCCGCCTTCCAGGAGCGGGTCACGGCCACCATCGCGCAGGGGGAGCACCGGGCCTACACCGGCGCGGTGCTGCGGGGGCCCAAGTTCTTCCCGGCCTGGAAGCTGCCAGCGGATCATCCCTTCGTCCAGGCGGCGCTGACCGGGCTGCGCGGGGCGGGCCTGGATCCCAAGCTGGGGGCCTATCGCTTCTGCACCAACGCGGCCTACAGCGCGGGGGTGGCCCAGGTGCCCACCGTGGGCTTCGGCCCCTCGCCAGAAGGCCGGGCCCACATCGTGGACGAGTACATCGAGCTGGAGGAGCTGCATCGGGCGGCCCAGGGCTACGCCGGGCTGATCCAGGGGGTGCTGGGGAACTGAGG
>WGCB01000475.1 GCA_015494005.1 Caldilineaceae bacterium | reverse complement strand
GCCCAGGGTGGTGACCCGCCCCGCCCGCTCGTAGAAGGCGGCCAGCCGGGAGGGCAGGTAGGCGGGGAAGCCCTCCTCCGCGGGCATCTCCTCCAGACGGCCGGAGATCTCCCGCAGCGCCTCGGCCCAGCGGGAGGTGGAGTCGGCCATGAGGGCCACGTCGTAGCCCTGGTCCCGGTAGTACTCGGCCAGGGTGACGCCGGTGTAGATGCTGGCTTCCCGGGCGGCCACGGGCATGTTGGAGGTGTTGGCCACCAGGATGGTGCGCTCCATCAGGGGGCGGCCGCTCCAGGGATCCTCCAGCTTGGGGAAGTCCTCCAGCACCTCGGCCATCTCGTTGCCCCGCTCCCCGCAGCCCACATAGATGATCACCTGGGCGTCGGACCACTTGGCCAAGCTCTGCTGGGTCACTGTCTTGCCCGCGCCGAAGGGCCCGGGAATGGCTGCGGTGCCCCCCTTGGCCACAGGGAAGAAGGTATCCAGGACCCGCTGGCCAGTGATCAGGGGCACCTTGGGCTCCAGCCGCTCCTGGACGGGGCGCTCCCGGCGCACGGGCCAGCGCTGGACCATGGTCAGGGGATGCTCCTGGCCGTTCGCGTCGGTGACCACGGCGATCACCTCCTGGATGCCGTACTCCCCGGCCGCGACCAGGTGGGTCAGGGTCCCCTCCACGCCCGGGGGCACCAGGATGCGGTGCTCGATGAGGGGCGTCTCCGGCACCGTGCCCAGGATCGTCCCGGGCCCCACCGCCGCGCCCTCCTGGGCCCTGGGGGTGAAGGCCCACTTCCGGTCCGGCAAGGGAGGGATCTGCACGCCCCGCTGGACGAAGACGCCCGTCCGGTCCCGGATCACGTCCAGGGGGCGCTGGATGCCGTCGAAGATGCCGCCGATGAGGCCCGGGCCCAGGGTCACGGAGAGGGGCTGGCCCGTGCCGAAGAGGGGCTCCCCCGGGCGCAGGCCCGTGGTCTCCTCGTAGACCTGGACCGTGGCCCGGTCGTGCTCCAGGGCGATGACTTCCCCGGCCAGCCGGGCCTCCCCCACCCAGACCTGCTCCAGCATGGCCAGGGAGCCGGTCACCCGCACGTGGACCACCGGCCCGCTGATCTGGGTCAACACGCCAGCCACCGAGTCGATCCCGGTGGGATCCGTCGCAGCGGGATCCGTCGCCGCGGAACCCGTCACAGTAGAATCCTTCATGATGCCTCCAACAGGGCCATCACCTGCTCTCGGATGGTCTCCCGGGCCAGGGCCAGGCGGGTGGGGAAGGTGGCGTCCACCTGCCGCCGGCCCGACGTGTCCGTGGCCACCAGGCCGCCCCAGCTCTGCACGGGGGAGGGGGCCGCCTGGAAGGTCAGGCCCGCCTCCTTGCTCCAGGCCGCCAGCCGCTCCTGGGTGAGGAGGGGGTGGCCCTGGGGATCCGCGGCCAGGGTCACGGCTGGCCCGCCCAGGATGCGCCCGGACAGCAGGGCCAGGCGGTGCAGGGCCTCCGCGTACTCCTCGGGCTGGGCGGTCAGGGCCCGGAGCCGCTCCTCCGCCTGCTGCCAGACCCGGTCCAGCAGGGCTTCCCGGGCCTGGAGACGGATGCGCTGGGCCTGGAGCTGGGCCTGGGCCAGGGTGCGGCGACGCACCTCCTCGGCCTGCTTCCGGGCCTGCTCCAGGATCTCTTCCCGGACCTGCTGGGCCTGGGTCTGGGCCTCCTCCAGGACGTGCTGGGCGTAGCGCTTGGCCTCGGCCTCCTGGCTCAGGGCCTCCTGCCGGGCCGTGCGTCCCAGGACGTTCAACAGCTCGTTCAGATCGCCGATCACTTCTGCCATGCTTCCCTCCTAGCGCTCCAGGCGGATGCCCAGGGCCTGCTGCACCAGCTCCCGCAGGGAAGTGGGCTGGGCCACCGGGCGGCTGGCCGGGATCTCCAGCAGCACCGGCTCCAGGACCGTGGCCTTGAGCTGGTCCACCGTCTCCCGCATGGCCGAGGCCCAGTCCTCGGTGAGGAGGACGATGCGCAGCTGGCGGTTGCTCATGGCCACGTCCAGGGCCTGGCGGGCCTCCTCCTCCGAGTGGACGGCCCGGCCCTCCACGCCCAGCAGGGCGAAGCCGATCACCGCGTCCTCGTCGCCGATCACCAGGATGCTGGAATCGTTCATGGAATCATCCTCCTGGGCAGGGCTGGCCTGGGATCACCGAGCCGGGTCACCGGGTCAGGATCATGAACGAGATGATCAGGCCATAGATGGCGATCCCCTCGGCCAGGCCCACGAAGATCAGGGTGCGGCCCAGGGTCTCCGGCTTCTCGGTGATGGCGCCGATGGCCGCGGCGCCGGCGATGCCCACCGCGATCCCCGCGCCGATGGCGGCCAGACCGGTGGCCAGGGCCGCGCCCACGGCCACGTCCTGGGCCGGGCTGCCTTCCTGGAGCAGGGGCGCCGCGAAGGCGGGCATGGGCATCCCCAGCCAGAGGAGGAGCCCGCCACCCAGCCCGGCCAGGGCCAGGGCGCCATTCACCGTCAACAGGCCGCCCACCAGGGCCCGGATGCGGACGCCAGGGGAGGCGGTCCGGGCCAGGGGAACCAGGGCCGTCACCATCACCGCCAGGGAAAGTGCTGCAATCGTGGTTGCCATCGTGTTTGCCTCCTCACCGCAGAGATTGGGTTGCCTTGCACCGGTGTCTCATCCGCTCACCTCGGGGATGCGCAGGGGCGTGAAGGGCCGCCCGCGCCCCTGGAAGAACTTGCCGAAAAACTCGTAGTATTCCAGACGCAAGGTCTGGATGCCCACGATCAGCCCCTCGAAGCCCACGATGAGCAGGGTCCCCAGGAGCAGGACCAGCCAGCCCAGGCCGCCGCTCAGCCCGGCCAGGAGGAAGATCACCTGGCTCAGGCCCTCGTGGGCCACCGCGAACGCGCCCAACCGGACGAAGGAGAGGCTGTTGCTCAGGTAGCTGATCACCGCCTCGAAGAGCTCGAAGAAGGCCTGCACCGCGTACTCGCCCCAGCTCCCTTCCACCAGGGGGCGGTGGCCCTGGAGCCAGCGGCCCAGGGGCTCCTGCAGGAAGATGGCCAGGGCCGGGATCAGGATCAGCAGCGCCCAGAGGGATCCGGGCAGGGGAAGCCCTCGCCAGCGGGCCAGCCCGCCCCCCAGCAGGGCCCAGTAGAGGGCCACGCCGGCCAGGCCGTTCTTGTCCAGGAGGAGCCGAGGCCAGTCCCGCTCCCGCCAGGCCGTGACCAGGTTGAGCAGGAAACCCAGGTTGAGCAGGATCACCCCGCCCACCACCGCAGCCAGGAGCAGGTCCAGCATGCTCTCCAGGGGGCGGAGCCAGAGGGGCGGCAGCAGGTCCATGCCGAAGACGCTGCCGTAGAGCAGGCCGAAGACCGCGCCGCTGAGCCCGGAGGCCACGGCCACCGGGGCCAGTTGGGCCATCCCCCCGCCCCGGCGCAGGAGCCAGAGCCCGGCCAAGGCCCTGTCTCTTATACACAT
>WGCB01000474.1 GCA_015494005.1 Caldilineaceae bacterium | reverse complement strand
GCCCAGCGAACCCGCCACCCCTCCCCTCCGCGTGGCCATCATCGGCGCGGGGATCGCCGGCCTGACCGCGGCCTACGACCTGACCCAGCCGGGGAGCCCGCCGGGAGGACGTTCAATCCAGGTGGACGTCTACGAGGCCGGGCCGGTGGTGGGCGGGCTGGCGGCCGGCTTCAAGGGCCGGCCCGAGTGGGAGTGGCCCCTGGAGAAGTTCTACCACCATCTCTTCAGCAACGACGACGCCATCATCGACTTCACCCGGGAGATCGGGGCCCAGGATCTGCTGGCCTTCCACCAACCGGTCACGGCCATGCACTTCCAGGGCCAGGACTACCCCTTCGACACGCCTCTGCGCCTGCTCCAGTTCCCCCACCTGCCCCTGATCCCCAAGCTGCGCATGGGGCTGGTCCTGGCCTACCTGCGCTACCACCCTCGCCCACCCTGGCGCCGCTTTGACCGGCAGCTGGCCGACCAGTGGCTCCTGCGCTGGATGGGCCGAGAGGCCTACACCACCCTCTGGCGCCCCATGCTGGAGGGCAAATTCGGCCCCCACTTCCAGGAGGTGAATCTGGCCTGGTTCTGGGCTCGGGTCTTCAAGCGCACCCAGAAGCTGGGCTACTACCGGGGGGGTTTCCAGGCCTTCATCGACCGGCTGGTGGCCAGGGTGCAGGAGCGGGGCGTCACCGTGAGGCTGAACACGCCGGTCCACTCGATCCAGGTGGACCCAGCCGGGGGCTTCCTGCTCCAGGCCCAGGACGCTCCGCCCACTCACTACCACCGGGTGCTGAGCACCGTCAGCCCCGAGTTCATGGCCCGCATGGTCCCAGAGCTGCCTGACGGCTATCTGGGCCAGCTGACCCGGCTCCGGAGCATGGGGGCGGTGGTCCTGACCGTGGCCCTGGACCGGCCGCTGACCCGGGGAATCTACTGGATCAACGTGCCCAAGGCGGAGGGCGTGCCCTTCCTGGCCCTGGTGGAGCACACCAACATGATCCCGGCGGCGCACTACGCGGGGGACCGGCTCCTCTACCTGGGCAACTACCTGGATCCAGACCACCCCTACTTCCAGATGGATGCCCAGGAGATGCTGGCCGAGTTCCTGCCCTATCTCAGCCGGTTCAACCCGGACTTCCAGCCGGAGTGGGTGACGGGCGCCTGGATCCACAAGGCCAAGTACGCCCAGCCTGTGCCCCCAGTGGGCTACGCGGACATGATCCCCGACGTGCGCACGCCCCTGCCCGGCCTCTACTTCGCCTCCATGAGCCAGGTCTACCCCTGGGACCGGGGCACGAACTACGCGGTGGAGATGGGCCGCCGGGTGGCTGGCATGATCCTGGCGGACCTGGAACAGGAGCCGGCCTCCCTGCCCTCCGAGGAGAAGTCGGGGAGGCCGGCTCTGCTGGCTTGAACCAACCCGGGCCGAAAACGCCGAGCCGATCACGAGACCCCGGACCGTTCACCCAGACGGCCCGGGGTCTCGTCGTCCCAAGGAGGAGCAGGTACAAGCAAGTTGAAGGAAAATCTGGCGGGGCCTAGGAGCCGCCCCCGATGACGATGGGGATGTAGAGCCGTCGCAGGACGGTGTTGTTGACATCCAGGGTCATGTCGATGGTCCAGGAGGTCACCACATCGCCCTGGCCATTGGTCACCTGGACCTGGACGGAGCCGCTCTGGGGAGTGGCGTTGGCCGCGTTGAAGTCCGCCGGCAGGATCTGGAAGGACTGGCCGCCGCCTCCCTGGCTGGGGCTCACGGTGAACCAGCCGCCTTGGGCCTCCACCTGCCAGGTGAAGCCGCTGTCGCTGGTCAACGGCGTCAGCTCGTAGCGATCCGGCGTGGTCAGGTCATCCGGCACGTTGTAGACGAAGGAAATGGACTGGGGCAGGTGGCTGAGATCCGGCGCGGTGTCCTGGGTCAGGACGATGGTGTCGCTGGCCGTGGCCGTCTCCGTGCCGCTCTGCATCTCCACCGTCACTGCGTGTTCCCCGGCCGGCGCGCTGATCTGCCAGGTCAAGCTGTTCTGGAACGGCTGCCATTCGGACCAGTCGCCCCCGTCCAGCTGGAGGCGCACGTTCTCCCAGCTGCCGTAGATGTAGAGGTTGAGCTCGCCGTTGTCCGTCTGGGGCGCCTCGCCGTTGATGATGATGGGGTAGACCCCTTCCCGGCGGCCGAAATCCTGGACCCAGTAGTGGCCGTAGGTGCTGCCGGAGACGAAGTAGTAGCCCACACCGATCTCCCAGGTGTCCGGGGAGAGGATGTTGGCCCGGTGGCCGGGGCTGTCCAGCCAACCCTGGACCACCGCCTCGGGCGTGGAATAGCCAGCCGCGATGTTCTCGGCCAGGCGGCGCCAGTCCGGGTAGTAGGCGTTGATCCGGTCGCTCCAGCCACAGGATTGGGTCAGCTGGCCGTTGACTCGGTCGTAGGAATCGTGGCTGAAGTAGTCGTCCGTGCCCAGGTCCGCGGCATGGTAGCGGGCGGACCGGTCCAGGGCGGCGACGCGTTTCAGCGGGGGCAGTCCATTCTCCGCCCGGGTCGCGTTGACCAGGGCCACCACCTGATCTTCGAAGGCCTGGTTGACCATGGGGACCGTCTGGGCCTGGCAGTCGTTGGTCCCTGCGGGGCGAGGGCCAATCTGCTCCCGGGTCACGCCTGGCTGGGAGGAGGTCGCGGGTGGCGGGTCCGACTGGGCGTAGCCTGGCAGGGCGAAGGTCACGGACAGGATCAGGGCGCAGAGGAGGGCCGTCATCCTGGCTCGCGGAGAGGGACAAGTTGCTATTTTGCAACCTTGTGTGGCATCCTTAGAAAACCATCGTTGATGGAAGAGATCGCTGAAGCTGTTCATGGGTGTGAATTGGGATCCTGAGAGTCGAATGAATGCACCGGTGCGAACGGTCCACGCTCACCAGCGCGGAAGGCATCTGCAAAAAGATGCTCCCGCTGAGCCTGTATCCCTCTTCCAGCCATCCAGAATGTAATAGTATTTATTTGTAAAGGCTGCCTCTGAATTATATCGGTTTTCACAGTTTTTATTCCAATTCCGTCCTGGGTCAAAGCCCCTATTTTTGCCCGATCTGGGGCCCTTCTGCAG
>WGCB01000473.1 GCA_015494005.1 Caldilineaceae bacterium | reverse complement strand
CGTCACAGAACGCCATGCCTGAACTCTACCTGCTGCTTTTGGACCGCATTCTCACCCCCGTGCTCCTGCTGCTGAGTGTCTTCCTGCTCCTGCGGGGGCACAACCTGCCCGGCGGCGGCTTCATCGCTGGGCTCATGGCCGCGGCGGCCTTCCAGCTCCAGATCCTCAGCCGAGGCCGGGCCTACGTGCAAGAGCGCATCGGCGCGTACCTGCAGCCAGCCATCGGCGCCGGCCTGACCCTGGCCGCCAGCGCCGGCCTGGCAGGATTCCTGGAGCACAACGTTTTCAAGGGCATCTGGTTCGAGATCCCCCTGGGTCCTCTAGGCGACCTGGCCCTGGGCACCCCGGTGATCTTCGACCTGGGGGTCTTCCTGGTGGTGGTGAGCGTCACCACCTCCTACCTGCTGGGCCTGAACCGGGTGGCGGAAGGAGAAGGGTCGTGATCATCCTGGCGCTGGCCATCACTGTGGGCATGCTCTTCGCCACGGGCACCTACCTCATCCTGCGCCGGGGGCAGATCAAGCTGCTCCTGGGCCTGGGCCTGCTCAGCCACGGGGTGAACCTGCTCCTCTTCGGCGCCGGGCGGCTGACCAAGGGCAGCCCGCCCATCATCATGTCCGGCCACGGGGAGCAGGTGAAGCGACTGACCCAGGCCGCGGCGGAGAACCTGGCCGATCCCCTGCCCCAGGCCCTGATCCTGACGGCCATCGTCATCAGCTTTGGCATCACCGCGTTCGTCATCGTCCTGGTGCACCGCCGCCACGAGCTCACCCGCACCGACGTCCTGCAGGGGGAGATGGCCACCCTCCTCCACCACATCGACCCCTTCTACCACCCCGCGGACCCCCAGGGCGAGCGGACCATGCGCCAGCGTCAGCACCAGGTCTGGCTTCTAGCCCAAGCGCTGGAAGAGGATGTGGACGACATCGATGTGATGGAGTACCTGATCCAGAACAACTGGCGCTTCGATGAGCAGGAGGAAGACGACCGAGGCGGGCCCCTGCCAGGCCCAGGAGGAACGCCATGAGCGCGGACCCGAACCTGCTGGCGGTCCCCATCCTGCTGCCCCTGGTGACGGCCAGCCTGATCCTGGTCATCGCTCGCTGGGGCGGGCGGCGTCGTATCGGGCTCCAGCGGGGCATGGCCAGCCTGAGCGTGCTGCTCAACCTGGGGGTGGCCCTGTTCCTGCTCCAGACGACCCTGGCAGGGCAGCGGCTGGTCCTGCAGATGGGCCAGTGGCCGGCTCCTTTCGGCATCACCGTCTACGCGGACGCGCTGAGCGCGCTCATGCTCACCCTGACCGGGGTGGTGGCAGCGGCGGTGCTGCCCTTCGCCATGGCCACCATCGACTACCACCGGGAACGCATGGGCTTCTATCCGCTTTTCCTGGTGCTCCTCATGGGAGTGAACGGGGCCTTCTTGGCCGGGGATCTCTTCAACCTGTACGTCTTCTTCGAGGTGCTGCTCATGGCCAGCTTCGTGCTGTTGACCCTGGGCGGCCGCCTGCGTCAGACCAGCGGCGGCATCCGCTACGTGGTGTTGAACCTGCTGGCCTCTACCGTCTTCCTGGCCGGGGCCGGCATCACCTACGGCACCCTGGGCACCCTGAACATGGCCCACATCGCCCAGCGCATGGACAGCGCGCCCCAGGGGGTGCAGCTCCTGCTGGCCGGCCTGCTGCTGGTGGCTTTCGGCAGCAAGGCCGCCCTCTTCCCCCTCTTTTTCTGGCTGCCCAGCAGCTATCACACACCGCCGCCCGCTGTCACCGCCCTCTTCGGCGGCCTCCTGACCAAAGTGGGCGTCTATGCGCTTTTCCGCACCTTCCCCCTCTTTTTCCCGGGCCTGCTCCAGGATTGGCAGCCCTTCCTGCTGGCTGTGGCCGGACTCAGCATGCTGGTGGGGGCTCTGGGCGCCCTGGCCCAGCCCACCATCCGGCGCATCCTCAGCTTCCACATTGTGAACCATGTGGGCTTCATGCTCATGGGGCTGGCGGTGGCCACCAGCGGGAATCGACTGGTGGTGGGCTTCGGGCTGGGGGCGGCCATCCTCTACCTGATGCACCACATGATCGTGAAGACGGCGCTGCTCATGGCCGGGGGCGCGGCGGAGCTGGACTCGGGCAGCGGCCGCCTGGACCGCATCGGCGGCCTGGCCAGCCGGCGTCCTCTGCTGGCGGGGCTCTACTTCCTGGCCGCCATCTCCCTGGCCGGGATCCCTCCGTTCAGCGGCTTCATCAGCAAGCTGGGCCTGCTCCAAAGTGTGCTGGACGGTGGGCACTGGCTCATCGCCGGGGTGACGGTGCTGGTCAGCGTGTTGACCCTGATCAACGTCATGCGCATCTGGCAGGAAGGCTTCTGGGGGCCCTACAGCCAGCCCCGACGCATCCCCCGCAAGCTCCTGACCGCCCCCCAGGAGCGCTGGCTGGTCCTGGCGCCCATCGGGCTGCTCCTGGCCCTGAGCCTGGCCATCGGTCTCTACGGCGAACCAGCCTTCCAGCTGAGCCTGCGCACGGCCACCCAGGTCCTGGACCGGGAGAGCTACATTCAGGCCGTCCATCCCCTGAGCATGGACCAGGTGAGCGAGCCGCTCGTCCCCCAGGAGGGCCTTGATTGATGATGTACCGCAACGTTGTCCTGAACATGTTCCTGTCCCTGCTCTGGCCCGCCCTGAACGGCCGGATGGATGCCCGCAGCATGATCACGGGCTTCGTGCTGGGTTTTCTGGTCATCTCCATCGTGGAGCCGGCGTACGGCAAGCGGGTCCTGGGAGGCATGGCCTTCACCGTCTACGTGCTGCTGGCCATCCTGGAGAGCAACCTGCGCCTGGCCTGGATCGTCATCCAGCCCCGGCCGCCCCTGGATCCGGGCATCGTGGCCATCCCGCTGACCGTCACCACGGACCTGGAGATCACCCTGCTGGCCTCCATCATCACCTTGACGCCGGGCACACTGAGCGTGGATCTGCGGGAGGACAGCCAGGGCCGGAAGCATCTCCTGGTCCACTCCCTGCAGGTGAAGGACCGGGAGGCGTTCCGGCGGGAGATCAAGGAGCGGTTCGAGCAGCGGCTCCTGGCTGTCACCCGGGGCACGGACTGGGCAGGCAACGCGACCCAGGCCCAGGAAGAGGAGTGAGGCATGAACGAAGACATTCTGGAACAGTTTTTCTCGCTGTGGATCCACCTGCTCATCGCTGTCCTGAGCATCTCCCTGGTCATCTGCTTCATTCGGCTCTACCGAGGGCCAGACGTGCCCAACCGCACCGTGGCCTTCGACACCATCGCCATCCACACTGTAGGCATCTTCGCCCTCTTCTCCATCCTCAGCCAGACTTTCACCCTGCTGGAAGGAGCCATCGTCACCGCGGTGCTGGGCTTCCTGGGCACGGTGATGTTTGCCCGCTACCTGGAACGCTCCCCGGAGGAGGAATAGTGGCCATGACCGGAGAAACCTTACGCCACTCGCTGGTCCTCATCGTGGCCACCATCGGGACCATCTTCATGCTGATCAGCGCGGTGGGCGTGCTTCGCCTGCCGGACGCCTACACCCGGATGCATGCGGCGGGCAAGGCGGCCACTCTGGGCGTCAGCGGGCTGCTGCTGAGCACAGGGATCTTCTTCATCCACGAAGGCCAGCTGCTGCGCATGATTGCCCTGATCGCTCTTTTCTTCGTCACATCCCCCATCGCCACCACCAGCATGGCCCGAGCCGCCTACCGGCACCGACGTTCTCGCCGGCGCCTTCACCTCCGCCACGACGAGATGGTCGAAGCCGTGGACCAGGAGTAGCCTGCCAACGCCCTCCCCGAGGCTTGCCCCCAATAGAAAAATGGCTCCCCGCGTTGGGGAGCCATTGAGGGGAGCCATTGAAGCGAGGCGGCCTATCCTTCACAGCAGGAAGATCACCGAGGTGAGCACGAAGATGGGCACCAGGACCATCACAGACCAGCGCATGTAGCTGACAAAGCTGGGCATCCGCAGCCCACTCTCCTCGGCGATGGCCTTCACCATGAAGTTGGGGCCGTTGCCGATGTAGGTCATGGCCCCCATGAAGACCGCACCCAGAGAGATCGCGGCCAGGATGATCCCAGGGATGCCCAAGACCGTTTCCGTTCCGCCGTGGATAGCCTGCAGCGTTTGGCTGGAGCCCTGGGCCACGGAGAAGAACGTCAGGTAGGTGGGGGCGTTGTCCAGGAAGCCGGAAAGGAGGCCCGTTCCCCAGAAGAACTGGAGAGGATGGACCAGACCCAGCTCTGCGCTGTGCTTTTCCAGGAGCATGAGGGCGGGGGTCATAGTGGCAAAGATGCCGATGAAGAGAGCGGCCACCTCCAGAATGGGATGGAAGGTGAAGTTCTGGCGCTCCCGCAGGATCTTGGGAGTGAGGAACCAGGAAAGCCCGGCCATGGCCAGCATGACCCACTCCCGCACGAAGTAGTGGCTGAGATCGCCGATGTATTTCTCGTTGAGGAAGGCCACAGCCAGGACGATCCCTGCCAGCCAGACCAGGTTCAGCAGCCCCCGCACCCGCAGCGGCTCCACCCGGGCCCGATCCAGGGTCAGGTCCATGGGGCTCTCCTTGCGGTAGGCTCGAGTGTCCAGGACGTAGTAGATGGCCAGCAGCAGCACGGAGACGAAGAACCACTCCTTCCACAGGCCCAGAGTCCACTCGAAGGGCACGCCCCGTAGATAGCCCAGGAAGAGAGGCGGATCACCCAAGGGCGTGAGCAGCCCGCCCACATTGCTGACCAGGAAGATGAAGAAGAGGGGCGTGTGGATGGTGTGCCGCCGCTCGCTGTTGGTCCGCAACAGGGGACGGATAAGCAACATGCTGGCCCCTGTGGTCCCCATGATGGAGGCGAGCACCGTGCCCAGGGCCAGAAAGGCCGTGTTGATCTTGGGCGTGGCCTTGATGTCGCCCTCCACCAGGATGCCGCCGGAAACCACGAAGAGGGAGCCCAGCAGCACGATGAAGGCGAAGTATTCCTCAGCCGCGTGGAGCAGTTCCTGGACGGCCCCCTCTGAGAGGAGATAGGCCAGGACAGGCACGCTCAACAGCAGACTCACGATGAGCTTGTTGCGGTTGCTCTCCCACCAGTGTTCGGCCACCAGGGGGAAAACGGCAATGGAGAGCAGCATGGTGACGAAAAAGCCGGACAGCCAGAGAGGCAGTTCGACCTCGATAACACCGGCAGCGACGGGTGAAAGCTCCAAAATGTCCTCCTTTCCAGTTCAGGGGTAACGAGCTTGAGACAGTGGGCGAGAAACAAGTGCGCAAGCACCGCTTGGCAGATGGAAACGCTATGGATCTTCCTCACAGCGGCCTGTCTATAGTGTCGTCCAAAATGGAGCAGCCATAACTAGGAAATCGTACCCACGCCCCCCGCAATCTGTCCCTTTCCTGCCTGGCCAGAGAGGAATGGACAGGCACAAACCATCCCACCAAACCACTTACAGAGAGACGAAACAGAGAGACCCAAATGTCAGAGAGAACCCAGATGGAGTACCAAGACGACGCCCACGGCGAACCCAGCTACGCGGAGAGCACCCAGATCCTACATCGCTTCGACGATCCAGAGAAACAATTCGGCGCGGTGAACCCACCGGTCTACCACGCCAGCCTCTTCGCCTTTCCCAATTACCAGGCCTGGAAGAACACCATCGATGGCAGCCAGCCCCGACCCTACGTCTACCACCGGCGCAGCAACCCCACCGTGCGCCTCCTGGAACAGAAGGTCGCCTTCCTGGAGGGCGCGGCGGACTGCGTGGCCTCCTCCAGTGGCATGAGCGCCATCGCCATGAGCATCCTGGGCCTGACCAAAGCCGGGGACCACATGCTCTGCGTGGAGACCGTCTACGGGCCGGTGCGCCGCTTCCTGGCCACCACCATGCGCAAGCTGGGCGTGGAGGTGACCTACTTCCCCGCGGCCGCCTCCCAGGACCTGAGCCCCTACCTGCAGGAGAACACCCGCCTCATCTACCTGGAGTCCCCGGCCAGCCTCACTTTCGACATCCAGGATCTGCGGGCCGTGGCCAAGCTGGCCCGCTCCCGGGGCATCTGGACGGTCATCGACAACACCTGGGCCACCCCCCTCTACCAGAAACCCCTGGAGCTGGGCATCGACGTCTCCCTCCACTCCGGCACCAAGTACATCGCCGGCCACTCGGACCAGCTCCTGGGGCTGGTTGCCGGCACGGAGGAGGCCATCGCCCCCATCCGGGACTTCGCCCCGCTCATGGGCGCCAGCCTCAGCCCGGACGACGCCTACCTGGGCCTGCGGGGCCTGCGCACCCTGCCTGTCCGCCTGAAAAAGCACGAGGAGTCCGCCCTGCAGATCGCCCGCTGGCTCCAGTCCCGGCCCGAGGTGCGGGAGGTGCTCCACCCGGGCCTGCCCGACTTCCCCGGCCACGATCTCCACCGCAGCCAGTGCCGGGGTGACAGCGGCCTCTTCGGCTTCCGGCTCCAGCCCCGGGGCGAGAAGG
>WGCB01000472.1 GCA_015494005.1 Caldilineaceae bacterium | reverse complement strand
CCCCTTGACTTCGAACCTCACAACCAGTTCTGGGAGGAAACCCTATGCGAACACCCATCATGGCTGGCAACTGGAAGATGAACAAGACCATCCCCGAGGCCATCGCCCTGACCCGAGCCATCTGCGAGAAGACCTGCGACTTCAACAACGTGGACCGCATCGTCTGCCCCTCCTTCGTCTGCCTCTCCGCGGTGAAGTCCGTGGCGGCTGGCATTCCCATCCTCATGGGCGCGCAGAACGTCCACTGGGCGGAGAGCGGCGCCTACACCGGGGAGGTGAGCCCGGCCATGTTGGAGGGGCTGGTGGAGTACGTGATCATCGGCCACAGCGAGCGGCGGCAGTACTTCTGCGAGACGGACGAGACGGTGAACAAGAAGGTGAAGGCGGCCCTGGCCCACAAGATCACACCCATCGTCTGCGTGGGGGAGAGCCTGGAGCAGAACGAGGCTGGGGAGACCCACAGCTTCGTCAGCGGCCAGGTGAAGGCGGCCCTGGATGGCCTGACCGGTGAGCAGGTGGCCGGGCTGATCCTGGCCTACGAGCCCATCTGGGCCATCGGCACCGGGCGAGCCGCCACGCCGGAGCAGGCCAACCGCATCTGCGGAGAGACGGTGCGGGCCACGGTGGCCGAACTCTTCGGGGATGAGGTGGCCCAGCAGGTGCGCATCCTCTACGGGGGCAGCACCAACCCGGGCAACATCCGGGCCATCATGGAGCAGCCGGAGATCGACGGCGCGCTCATCGGCGGCGCCTCCCTGGACGCGGAGAAGTACGGCGAGATGGTGCGCATCACCAGCGAGCTGTACGGGTAAGCGGGAGATCGGCCGGGCACAAGCGAATACGACAGGAAAGCCGTCCTGGCTCACGCCGGGGCGGCTTTTTTGTTGGCGGGGATCGCCAGGAGGGCCGAAAGGGATGAGATGACCGTCTTTGGCACATGCCGTCCTGCCCCATCGGGCAAGATAGAGGCACGCTCACGCCAGGTGGAAGTTGAATCCGCGTTGACAAACCGCCAGAGACCATCGACAATGGAGGCGTCGATGCCATGTACCTGTATCCGTATCCCTCACACTCCACGCGGAAAATGTGTCGATACTCTGAGTTTGCTCGCCTGCTGAACCATTATCTGCAAACCCAGGACCGGGACGCCGCTTGGCTTGCCTCACGCTTGAGGCTCAATCGGAGCACCGTCTCTCGCTGGCTCAACGGCGAGACCCGCCCCCGGACTCCCGAGACGGTGGAGCGCATCGCGGACTTTCTTGGCGTGTTCGATTCCACAGCACGTCGCGCTCTTCACGACGCGTACCGAGGCGGGACAAGGAGATCTTCCCCATCGTCCTCGCCAAGCGGAGACGGTGGCCGAGTTGTTCCACCTCACAATCCCGCCTCGCCCCCCAATCCCGTTCCTCTCAACTCCACTCTCAGCTTCATAGAAGCAGCTCGACAGTGGTGGGACGAATTTTTCCGCTGGGAAGAAGCGCCGCCGGAAAACGTGGACACCTGGGAGGGGCGGGTGCTCTACGGATTGGGCGTGCTGACGGAGCGGATCACACCGGAAGCTGCCTCTGCTTTCCTGGTGGCGCTGGCCCTTTGGATCCTCACCGCCTGGCTGCTCACGCCCATCCTTCGATGGCCCCTGGAGCCAGCATCCGCGCGCCTGGATGCCTGTATCCGCTTCGCCGTGGCTTCGATCCTGGTCCCCCTCTCGGTCGCCCTGGTGACTCCCCCGGCACACCTGGATTTGAGACAAACAGACGTGGCTGGATGGCACCGGCGGGGACTGCTGCTCTTCCTCAAGATGACCGGCAGCCTGGTGGCCTTTTCAGTCTTCGCGGCTGCCACCCTGGCCTTGGCCTTGATCGGTTTCTATCTGGGTTTCGCGCCCTGGCCCCAGGCCGTGAGCTGGCTGCTGGCCGGATTCCCGCTCTTCTTCTGCTACGTGGTGGCCCGGCGGATCCCCGTGGAACGATACCGCATGTTTGGAGGCGTTCTCCGTAGCCACCCGGCGGACCGGTTGTTCTTTGCCGTGTTTTTCTTCCTCGGTCCTGCTTTGGCCGGGTTCATCTACCTTGAATATCCGATCCTGGTCCAGCCGTGGTTCGGTTTTCTACTCTTGTTGATCGTAACCGGATGGACTTGGTGGCGTTCTCGACGCTGACTTGATCGGGGGCCCATCCGCCAGTAGCTGGACTCCTCTTTTGGTTTTGCTTGGGTGTGACAACGTGAAAGGGCGCCGTCTCTCGAAAGATGGCGCCCTTTTTGCTTGTTTGCAACTGTTGCGCAGCCACTGCAACGAATCGGTGCAGCGGGTGCAACGATGATGTGCTTTCATGGAAGGGACAGAGCCGTGCTGCGCAGCCACGTTCTGGCAAGCAACAATCGATCCTGAGTCGTCCGGGTTCGTTGAGGGCACACGCGCGTGCCGCCGACTGGCGGAGGGGCCCCTCAACTCGGCGGACCCTCCTTACCCTGAGGAGGTACGCAACCCATGGACACGCAACGACGGAGCGCTTCCCTGCGCCACCGGCTGCTCCTGCTGGTGATCCTGCCCCTGCTGGCCCTGAGCCTGCTGGCGCCTCGGGTCCTCCAGTGGACAGCCAACCCCAGCCAGGCGGAACACAGCCTGGAAAGCCTGGCCAAGCTGCAACAGCCCAACGACGATCCTGAGCCGGGCTTCGGAGGCTGAGCACGAGAGCCAATGCACAACGAGGAGGGGGATCGGCCGTCGATCTCCCTCCTCGCGCGTGGTCAGGGCGGGGATGGTGATAAATGGTCATGCAAGGTGGGCGCCGAGGGGCAGGTCGCCGGCCGGGCCCAAGGGCGGGTCAAGGGCTACGCGGAGCCGCGCACCTCTCGCAGATGATCCGAGATCATCCGGCGCAGATACTCGTAGCGGGGATGTCCTCGGATGGCCTCCAGGCGCTCCAGAGCCTCTCGGAAGATGGCGGCGGCCTGGGTCGTTTTCCCCTGGGCCTGGTAGGTCAAGCCCAGGCCGTCCATGGCGTTGACCAGGGAGGTCACATTGCCCAGCTCGCC
This sequence comes from Caldilineaceae bacterium, assembly GCA_015494005.1. Lineage (GTDB taxonomy): Bacteria > Chloroflexota > Anaerolineae > Caldilineales > Caldilineaceae > S144-5. The sequence continues at coordinate 1,852 of WGCB01000472.1, read as the reverse complement.
CCGGATCTTGATGGCCTGCTCGTAGGCCCAAGCCGCCTCGTCCAGGCGCCCCAGGTGCCGGTAGGCATAGCCGAAGTTGCCGTAGAGTAGGGCCAGGTTCGCCTTCTCCCCGGTGTTCCGGAAGACGCCCTCGGCCTGCTGGAAGAGTTCCAGGGCCCGGACCTGCTGCCCGCAGGCCAGGTGGGCAATGCCCAGGTTCATCTGGGTGAGGGCTCTGTGAACCGGGTCGCTCACATGTTCGAACAGGCTCAGGGCGCGCTGGAAGCAGACGATGGCTTCGTCGCACCGTTGCTGGAAGTAGAGTACTGTGCCCAGGTTGCGCAGGCTGCGGGCGATGTGGCGCAGCTCGCCCTGCTCCTCCCACAGAGCCTGGGCCTCGCGGAAGCAGATCTCCGCCTGGGCATAGTTCCGCCCGTCCGCGGCCAGGGTGCCCAGGACGAAGAGGCTGTGAGCCCGGGCGGGCTGGAAATTCCCGGCCAAGGCCAGGGCCCTCTGGGCCAACCTCCAGGCCACCGCGTGCTTCTCCTGCAACCGAGCCAGGTAGGCCAGCTGGCTCACCACCTGGGCCAGTCGGTGGCGGTCGCCCAGCCTGACCCAGATGCGGGCGCTGCGCCGATACTGCTCCCTGGCCTCTAGATAGCGGCAGCGGAGCCGGTACTGTTTCCCCAGCTGCAGCCGCAACACCCCTTCCGCCTCTACGTCTCCCCAGGCCTGACAGACCCGGATGCCTTCTTCCAGGAAGGGGCGCCAGTCATCTCGGTGACCGGCCTGTTCCATCTTGGGGGCTAAGGTGAAGAGAACCTCCCGGGTGATGGGCCAGGTAGCATCCACCTTCAGCGCGAACTGGAGCACTTGCAGGGCCTGGAGCCGCAGGTCAAGCGAGGGAAGCTGGTCCCCAGTGGACTGCAGGTGCTCCCAGACCTGGCTCACGCCCCGGCCGATGTAGGTGGTGAACATCTCCTGGTAACGGGTATCGATCATGGCTGGTCCTCCCAGGCGCAGAACGAGAACGACGAGTGGAAGAGGGAGTGCACAGATCTGGATGACGAGTCAGGTGGTCGGGGCCGGAGGGGCCATCACGCCGTGGGGAGGCCGAGTGGCACATCGCCTTTCCCCCAGCGCAGCACCTGCTCCAGCAGGAAGGTGCGGGTCAAGCTGTGGATGACGTAGCGGCTCTCGTTGGCGCCGAGAGAGACGTGATCCACCAGGCTCAACCTGGTCAGGGTGTCCAAGGCGTCGTGGAGGAGGCCGTTCTCCAGGCCCACGATCTGGCGCAGGAAGGCCGGATCTACCCCTTCTTCCGGCGCCAGGGGCATGGCCAAGAGCACCTGGCGCTCGGCCTCGGACAGGCGGCTCCAGGCCTGCCAGTAGATGAAGGTGTAGAGCTGCTCCACCGAGTGGCCCCGGGCCTTCTGCAGATCCTGGAGCACGCTCCGCAGGGAGTGGCGGCGCACCTGTCCCACCACCAGGCGCAGGGCCAGAGGGTTGCCCCCCACGATCTCGTAGATGGGCAGGAGCTCCTCGTCCCTGGCCTCCGCCAAAGCGGGGATGTTGCGCAGGCGGGCCTCGTATCGCACCAAGGCCAGGGCTTCTTCCTGGGAGAGAGGCGGCAGGCTGTAGAGATAGATGCCGGCCTGGCTCTCCAGGCTCTGGCGGGAGGTCAGGAGGAACTTGATGGGCGGAGCCAGCCGGGCCAGGATGGGCAGCAGGGCTTCCAGGTCGGCCAGGGTCTCCAGGTTGTCGATGACGATCAGGCAGTTCCGCCGCTCCATGTGCTGGCGGAAGAGTTGAATGGTCCGATCCAGGGAAAACGGGGAGGGCAGGGGCTCGTCCAAAAGTTGACGGGCCAAGT
>WGCB01000471.1 GCA_015494005.1 Caldilineaceae bacterium | reverse complement strand
GAAGGCACGGACGTCGTGCCGGTGCCTCCGTCCGAGGCGGCCCCTGTGCCTCCGGAGGAAGCGCCGGCCACGGCCAACGAGGTGACGCCGGAGGGAGATCCCGCAGCCACGCCGGCCTCGGGGGTGCCAGTGGAGCCCACGAAGGTGGTGGAGTAGAGTGAGGGAGTGGCGGGGCAGTGGAGCGAGGAGATGAGCGGGGAGAGGCCCAGGGGATCGCAAGGGTTTCCCCGGGCCAACGGCGGCTTCGTCCTCCAAACAACAAGGCCTGCCCGGTCTTCAGGACTGGGCAGGCCTTTCGCTTTCGGATGAGGTGGGGTTGGCTACGCCGCCTGGTCGTATTGGCGTTCGCCGCCCAGGAAGACCGAGTTGCCCTGGCGGTCGTAGAGGCGAGGCATGGCTCGCTCGGTGAAGACCTCCTTGGTCACCACGCAGCGGGCGATGTCGTCCCGGCTGGGGATCTCGTACATCACGTCCAGCAAGGCCTCCTCCACGATGCTGCGCAGGCCGCGGGCGCCGGTCTTGCGCAGGAAAGCCTCCGTGGCCGCGGCCTGGAGGGCCTCCTCCTCGAACTCCAGGGCCACCCCGTCCATGGCCAGGAGGCGCTGGAACTGGCGCACCACGCTGTTCTTGGGCTCCACCAGGATGCGGACCATGGTCTTGCGGTCCAGGGCTTCCAGGCTCACCATCACCGGCAGGCGGCCGATGAACTCGGGGATGAGGCCGAAGGAGAGGAGGTCGTCGGGCATGGCGTGGCGCAGGAGCAGGGCTTCCTCGCGCCCTTCCCGCTCCAGCTTGCGGATCTTCAGCTCCCGCTGCCGGGAGGTCAGATCCTCGGGCAAGGGTTTCTCCTCGTCCCCCTCCTCCGGGAGAGGAGCCAGGATATCCGTGGTCTCGTCGGCCAGGAAGCCCAGGCTCACCCGCCGTCGCACCCGCCGTCGCACCACGTCGGCCAGCCCCACGAAGGCCCCACCGCAGATGAAGAGGATATTGCTGGTGTCCAGCTGGATGAACTCCTGCTGGGGATGCTTGCGGCCCGGGTTGGGGGGCACGTTGGCCACCGTCCCCTCGATGATCTTGAGCAGGGCCTGCTGCACGCCCTCGCCGCTCACATCCCGGGTGATGCTGGGGTTGTCCCCGGATTTGCGGGCGATCTTGTCGATCTCGTCGATGTAGACGATGCCGTAGGCGGCCCGCTCTGGGTCCCAGTCCGCGGCCTGGAGGAGCCCCACCAGCACGCTCTCCACATCCTCGCCCACGTAGCCGGCCTGGGTCAGGCTGGTGGCGTCCGCGATGGTGAAGGGCACTTCCAGCATGTTGGCCAGCATCTGAGCCAGGAGGGTCTTGCCGCTGCCTGTGGGGCCGATGAGCAGGATGTTGCTCTTGGCCAGGTCCACATCGTCGGCCTCCGGGCCATCCTCGGCCTGCTGGGGGAACGGATGGCCGTTGGCCGCGCTCCCGAAGATGCGCTTGTAGTGGTTGTAGACCGCCACGGAGAGCACCTTCTTGGCCCGGTCCTGGCCGATGACGTACTGGTCCAGGTAGCGGACGATCTCTTTGGGGCTGGGCACCTGCTGGGGCTGGGACGGCCGGGCGCCGGAGCGTCCTTGATCGATCCAGACCCCTTCCTCGGCCAGGACCTCCGCGCCCAGGCGGACGCAGTCGTCGCAGATGTAGGCGCCATCCTGGCCGGCGATGAGGTGGCGCACCTCGGACTCGGGGCGATCACAGAAGGAACAGCGGCGGGAGGCAGAGTTGGCTCGCTTCGGCATGGAATTTCACTGGGTGTGGAACGAAGTTTGAAGGGTGGATTGGGGGTCGAACGAAGCGAGGAACCAGGCGGGTGGGCCCGGTTCCTCGCCGGTGTGCTCTCGGGAAGGCGACTTAGTCGGTTTCGGCCGCCTTCTTGTCGCCTTCGGCCGCCTTCTCCGTGCCGTTGGAATCGGGCAGGCGAAGTTGGCCGTCCTTCACGCCGATGATGTCGCTGGTGTCGCCCAGCACCTCGTCCACCAGGCCAAACTCCTTGGCCTCCAGGGCGTTCATGTAGCGGTCCCGCTCGAAGACCTTCTCGATCTCCTTCCAATCGTGGCCGGTGTGTTTGCCCACGATGTAGAAGAGCTGGGTCTGCAGGCGCTCCTGCTCCCGGAAGGCGATGCGGACGTCCTCGGTGTAGCCCTGGGCGCCGCTGCTGGCCGGGTGCATGTGGATGGTGGCGTGGGGCAGGGCGAAGCGCTTGCCCTTGGCGCCCGAAGCCAGCAACACTGTGCCCATGCTGGCGGTGACGCCCACTGCGAAGGTGCTGACCGGGGCGTCGATCATCTTCATGGTGTCGTAGATGGCCAGACCGGCGTAGATGCTGCCACCCGGGCTGTTGATGAACATCTGGATGTCCCGGTTGGGGTCCTCCGAGTTCAGGTAGAGCAGCTGGGCCACGATCAGATTGGCCACCTGGTCCGTGATGGGCGTGCCCAGGAAGACAATGCGCTCCTTGAGCAGCAGGCTGTAGATGTCGAACGCCCGCTCACCACGGCCGGTGTTTTCAATCACCATGGGGATTACATTTCTTGGATCCATCATTCTGTTTGTCTCCGTCTTCGACTCAAAATCAACTCAAAAACTGCACTCGCTGCGGTGGGACGGGGCGTGATGCACGGCCCGACTTCCGCGGGTTGCCTCCCTCTATTTTATCACGAGGAGGCAATGGGCCGGAAAGCGGCTGGGCGGCCGGGGTGCAATTATAAGTTGTCAGGGAATCCCAGTGCTCAAGGAGAAGCTCTCCAGCGTTCGTGCTCTGACAGCCATATCTCTGACAACTCTTACTTGCACCCTCCGGTCCCG
>WGCB01000470.1 GCA_015494005.1 Caldilineaceae bacterium | reverse complement strand
GCTTCATTGTGGCACGCTCCGTTGGACGCTTTCGTGGGTTTGCATGATGCTACTTCGCGGCCCCAATCCTGTAAATTGAAATCGAGGGGCCAAATCGCTCTGGTGAACTAGGGATCCTATGCAATAACTGACCATACTGTACTATCGAGTCATAAAACTGTACATCTAGCTACCGGACACTTTCACGTGAAGTAGGGAATCAAGCCCAAAGAGATACGCTCGCCGTTAGCCAGACAGCGCTCGAGCATGTCTAGGCCGATGCGGAAAACACTCCGGTCCCGACGGTCGGAGCGGTCCACCAGGCGACGCTGGCCTTTCTTGATGGTGCGAGCGCCGAGAGCCACGAGCCAGACATAGAGCAAGGCCACGGCCAGGGTGAGGCGAGATAGGGGGAGGAAACCGCGCAGGCGAGTGGCCTCCAGATCGAAGCCATGGCCTTTGCAATCGCCAAACATCTCGTCCAGCCACATCCGGCTGCGATACATCCGCTTGGCTTCCCGGGGTGAGCTGGCATTGGTGGCTAACAGCCAGGGGGCTTTCTCACCCTGTTTCCAGAAGGCCAAGAGATGGGTGGGGTAGCCATGCTCCTGGGTGAACTCGACCTGCTCCAACCACCGCTGCTGGCCTGGAGCCGTGACCAAGCTGTCGCTGCGTTGCCAGTGCGTCTGGCCAGGCACACGGAAGAGATGGCGGCCTTTCTGGCGCAGGGCATAGCGCCATCCCCAGCGATCCAGCAAGCGCATGACCGGGACCGAACCGAACTCGCTGTCGCCTACCACCTCCACCTGGGCGCCTGGGGGCATCAAGCGACGCACGTAGCTCAAGAGGGCACACTGCACGGAGGCCTTGCTGTGGCCCTTGGGATAGCGCACCCAGGTCCAGGCAATGGGCAAGGCTCGTCGCCGATAGGCCAGGGCCACCACCAGCCATTGATGGCCCGCGCCCACCTTGCTGCTGTCCAGGATAAGGCGCACCCTGCCGCTACTGTGGGCGGCCATCAATAGGGAGCGGGCCACGGGCTCATACCAGTCCCGCACCCGAACCCGGGGATTGTGCAAGAGCCGCCAAAGCCGCTTCTCCTTGCTGGAGGTCAAAGCCCGGCCGGGGATCTTGGCTGCCACCCGGTGGAGATGGACGCTGTAGCTCAGGAAGATCCCGGTCATCAACCAACTCATGGTGCGTTGCCTGGTGACCCGCTCGTGGGGTCGCATCGCTTGCACTTTCGCCAGTATGGTACGATAGAGCTGGATGGCGGTCATTTGTCTCCCTCCTGATGCTGATGTGGGTCTTCTCTTTAGAGGCTGTTATGCACTTTGAGAGGCAAGATTGGTCATTTTGAAGAGTTTTCTGAGCATGAGGATGGCGAACGCAACGAAATGAAGGCCTCGTAACGCTGCTGCTGTCCGTTCATAATCCCGAACGAGCCGCCGGAATCGTGTCAGCCAGGCAAAACTCCGTTCAACCACCCACCGCTTGGGCAACAAAACGAAGCCTTTTTTGGCCTCCGGCAGCTTGATGACGACCAATTCGATACCGTGGGCTTCAGCATCCCTGGCGGCCTGGTCACCTGTGTAGCCTTGGTCGACAAAAGCAACATCGACGGCATGTCCAGTCACGGCTTGAACCTCTTCCGCCAGTTCAGCAACCTGCGCTCGCTCTTGCTCATTGGCAGGCGTGACATGGAGCGCCAACAGATGACCTACTGTGTCCACTGCCATGTGGATTTTACTGCCTTTCTTGCGTTTATAGCCATCGTAACCGGCCCTTTCGCCACTTTCCGGCGTGGATTGCAGTGTCCGACCATCCAGGATAACGGCACTTGGCTCTGTTTCCTTTCCTTGCATCATGCGTAGCAAGGCGCGCAAGTCGTGGGCCATGGCTTCAAATACACCTGCTTTCATCCAGCGTTGCGTTTGCTGATAAACGGTGTGCCATGGTGGCAGATCATTCGGCATCATCCGCCACTGAGCGCCAGTCTTCACAATCCAGCGCAGACCATTGAAAACCTCTCGCAGATTATGCTCCCGTTGGGGCGCATCTTCACGCATGAGCGTTAAATAGGGCTTGACGAAGGCCCATTCTTCATCGGTTACGTCGCTTGGATAAGATTCTCTGTTCATATGACATTCAACTTACCATAATAGTATATGATTACTATATGAAAAGACGGCCAAGTTCATAACAGGCTCTAGCGTAAGTGCTCTTACATAGACAGAGCCGGTCGAGGGCTATACCAGAGGACAGGGTATCTCTCCCGGGAACCTCAGATACCACCCCAGTTTGTAGCCCCGAGCTACCAACCCACCTGCACACCAATGCACCTGCACGATCGAAAGAGAGGAGAATGACGATGAGGAGCAGCAAAACGTTGTTGATATTCGTGATCGGCGCCCTTTTCCTGAGCGCTTGCGCCTCGGGCGTGGCGCCCCTGTCCGCCATCGCCGGCCCGTCCCTGGGGACGGTGGCCCTGGAGCCCACGGCCAACACCCTGGCCGCCGCGGACGCGGCACCGAACTCCGCGAACAGCGCCCGGGCCTTCGAGCCGGGCCTGCTGGCGGGTGGCCCTGTCAAAGTGAAGGCCCAGTCCTCTGGCCCGGACGTACGCTGGATCCTGCCTGGACCCCGGCGCCTGGATCCTGCGGTCTTCGGTACGCCGGACATGCCTCTGGGGTTCGACGCGGATGTGGGCGTGCCGCTGGAGGCCCGCCTGACCAATGAGGACGGCACGGCCTACACCACCACGGCCGGCCCCACCCCCTTCTCGGACAGCTATGCCCAGATCAGCGGCGCCTTCAAGCTCAAAGTGAAGGATGTCACCCTGATCGATGGCCCCAGCACCAAGGACAAGGCCGCCTTCCTGGCCGTCTTCACCGGCCCCAACGGCAAAGAATATCGGGTGAGGCTCCTGAAGGTGCTTCCCAAGGGCCCTGTGCACGCCTTCTTCGGCGGGGTGGCCACGAACATCATCCAGCACGGTGGCACCGGCATCGGCACCCGACTCATGCCGGAAGTCTACTCCTACGTGGCCTTCTGGGGCGTGGCGGAGCTGACCGTGGACGGTGAAGTGGTGGCCTCCAACCGTCTGGTCCACGGCATGATCACCAACCGGGTCCGCAACGACGACTACCAGCTCGTCTTCAACGGGGAGGCGGACAACAGCCGCATCCACATGCACCTGATCCTGCCGCCCGTGATCGTCACCCCGGATGGCCCCATGCCGGAGCCGGTCCCCACGGGCTTCATCCTGCCCAACGGCCAGGAGCAGCCCTTCCTGCACATCATGTACGAGGATGTGAGCATCAAGAAATAGGACGCTCCCTGCAAGGCTCCCTGCCGGATCTCGTCGCCGAATGCACTCGGGCGGCGAGGTCCGGCGTTTTGCCTTCCGGGCCCGGCGCGGGGCGGGATCAGCTCCCCTGGACCCGGCCGCTGTCTCAAATCCTCGGCCAGACGCGCAAATCCTGTACAAAACCAGTCTGCTGGGGGGCATTCCGTCTGCTTGGTAGGCTTCGCCGTCCGTTTCCCGGACCGAAAATGTATAATGCCTAGCAGTTGCATCCCCCGCCCCTGCACTACGTTTATCCAAGAAGTTTGTCCAAGAATGTTTGTCCAAGAACGCGACCAGAAAATCCAGAGAATCGGGAGACAGGAAGGATGGCGAAAATTCGCAAGGTGAAGAGCGTGACCTCCTCTGCCACGGAACTGCGCAACCATTTCGAGCTGCTGCCCCTGCCCGCCCTGGGAGGCCTGGTCTTTGGCTTCCTGCTGGGCTTCATCGCCGCGGAGGTGGCTTTCTACGTGCGCCCTCACCCCTTGCACTGGGCGGTGGCCGCCGGCGGGGGCGCCCTGGGCTATCTGGTCGGCCTGTTCTACGCCAACCGCCATCCGCTCTAAACGTAGCAGCAGACTAGCCAGGCCAGGCACCGGGAGGGTACTGGCCCGGACGGAAATCGGCGTGGACTGCATTTCTTTCGTGAAAACTTCTGGTAAGGAGCAAATTGTCTATGAACCCGACCATCTTCGAGTTCGGCCCTTTCGCCCTGCAGTGGTACGGACTTTTCATCGTGGGAGGCGCTTTCATCGCTGCCTGGCTTTCCGCCCGGCGAGCTCAGCGGGCCGGTGAGAACCCAGATCACATCTGGAATCTACTGGCCTGGACCCTGGTGCTGGGCATCATCGGCGCCCGGGCCTACCACGTCTTCAGCTCCCCCGCAGACGGTGGCGGCTGGTCCTACTACCGGGAGAACCCCATCGAGGCCATCAACTTTTGGAACGGGGGTTTCCGGGGCCTGGGGATCTACGGCGGCCTGATCGGCGGCCTGATCGCCATCGTGGGCTACACCTGGTATCATCGTCTCAACTTCCTCAAGTACCTGGACTTCATCGCCCCCAACGTGCTCCTGGCCCAGGCTATCGGCCGCATGGGCAACTTCGTCAACCAGGAGCTCTATGGACCGCCCACGCAGCTGCCCTGGGCCTTCCACATCAACCCCCGTTATCCTTGTCTGGAGCCCTTCAACCTGCCCGAGGGCATCCAGAGCTGTGGCGCCGCCAACCTCACACCGGAGACCCTGGCCTGGTACGCCAACAATGGCTTCCACCCCACGTTCTTCTACGAAGCCGGGTGGAATCTGCTCATGTTCGGCCTGTTGACCTTCGTGCTCTGGCGCTTTGGCCATCGGCTGCGCCGGGGGGATGCGGCCCTCATGTACCTGATCGCCTACCCCGCGGGCCGCTTCTGGGTGGAATGGTTCCGGCCGGATGCCTGGACCATCGGCGCCCTGGCCACAGCCCAGTGGTTCGCCCTCATCGGCATCGCCATCGGCGTTGTGGGCCTGATCCTACGACACCGGAACTGGCGCCCGGAAGAACACCCAGAGGAGACCCTGGATGTCCCGGTCAAGGCAAAGTTTGCCCAGCCGTTGACGTCCCCCTGAGAATGGGGTATGGTAGACCGACCTGGGGAGATGCCCGGTCGAGACATCCGGCGTATCCCACACCCTGAAACGTATCGATTTTTCCCGCCGATCGGCGGCGACAAGGAGCGATCATCCCATGGCCAAAGCGAAGACCGCACGAGCAGCGAAAACCAAAACGAAAGCCAGGAGCAAAACCAAGGCCAAGACCGGGACCGGGGCCAAGCCCAAGGCAAAACGCCAGACCCGGAGCAGCACCGCCCGTCCCAGCCGGGAGGAGCTCCGGGCCATGGCCGCCCGGCGACGGCGCAACACCAACCTGATGCTCATCGGTGGGGCCACGGCCATCGTGCTGCTGGTGGGCTGGCTGATCTTCCTGAACATCCGCAGCCAGCAGCCAGTGGGCTCCGAACAGCGAGTGGCCACCCAGGGCAACGCCCACATCGCCTCGGGCAACCCATCGCCCATCCAGTACAACACCACGCCCCCCACCTCCGGCCCCCACTACGGCGGCATCGTGAACTGGGGCGTCTACCGAGCGCCCCAGCGCTACGAGCAGGTCCTGCACAACCTGGAGGATGGGGGCGTGGCCGTCTACTACCAGTGCGACGACGGCTGTCCGGAGCTCTTCGCGCAGCTGGAGGAGGTGGTCCAGCCCTACGTGGATGATGGCCAGCACGTGCTGCTGCTTCAGAACGATCCCACGTGGACCATCAACGGCAGCCAGCCTCTTCACCAGGACATGGGCGCCCGCATCGCGTTGACGGCCTGGCAGCGTATCGACAAGTTCGACGAATTCGATGCAGACCGCATTCGGGCCTTCATCGAGCGCTACGAAGGGATCGATCACCACCAATGAACGCGTCGCTAGCCATCACGTTTCTCCGCTCCAAACTGGCTACTCGGGCTCGAGCCGACCGTTTCTGGGAGGTGGATGCTCTGCGCGGGGTGGCCATCGTGATGATGGTGATCTACCACCTGGTCTACGATCTCTACTTCTTCCAGATCACGGACACCATCTTCACCAACCCCTTCTGGTTCTATTTCCAGCGGGTCACGGCTTCCACCTTCATCGTGTTGGTGGGGGTCTCACTGGCCATCACCGCCCAGCGGGCCCGGGAGCGGGGCGTCCCAGGATGGACCCACCTGAGCAAGCTCGTGCGGCGAGGGCTGCGCATCTTCGGCTGGGGGCTGGTGATTTCCCTGGGCACCTACTTCGCCCTGGGGCCGGATCTTTACATCCGTTTCGGCATCCTGCACTTCATCGGGGTCTCCATCCTGCTGGCCTACCCCTTCCTGCGGTGGCGCTGGGCCAATGCCCTGCTGGGCGTGGCGCTCATCATCGGCGGGAAGTTCCTCCAACGCCAGACTTTCGACCTGCCCTGGTTGGTCTGGCTGGGCTTCGAGCCGGCCAACCACGTCTACGTGGACTACTTCCCGGTGATCCCCTGGTTCGGCGTGGTCCTGCTGGGGATCTTCGCCGGCAACACCCTCTACCGAGCCCAAGGACGGACCATCCACCTACCGGATCTCTCCCACATCTGGCCGGTGAAGGCTCTGCAGCGCATGGGCCAGCACTCCCTGCCCATCTACCTGCTTCACCAGCCGGCCCTCTTCGCCATCCTGATCCCCTTGCTCTGGCTCCTGGGCCTGTTGTAGAGGGTCCCGCTGCAGCAGAGCACCGCAGATCGCTTCTTCCCAGCCTGGGCAGGCTCCGAGAGACTTGCCCAGGCCTCTTTGTCTGCCCAGGAGTATGATTTTGTCTGCTTTGTCTGCCCAGGAGGGCGATCGGTGACCGGGCTGAACCTCCGGCTTCCAGCCGTCGCCCGCCGAAGGATGCCAGCAGGGAGCCCACCAGCACACCGCCCATACGCCGGACACCCATCCGGGAAACAGAGGAGGAATCCCATGACCGAACCTGAAACCAGTATGAAAGTCCGCTCCTGGTACGGGCTGCCCGGTGAGATCGTCATCGAGCACGATTTCTGGCACCTGGTCAAGGTGGGATCCGTCTCCCTGCCCCACCCGCCGGTGGTCAACCTGTTCATCCGCCAGGGCCTGCCCCACAGGGAGCGACGGCGCCTCAGCTACTGGCACGAGTTCGGCCATCTGCAGACCCTTCTCCTGGCCCTCCTCCACCTGCTCTGGCTCCTGCGGCCGGGCACACCACGGCCCGGCAGCGGGCAGGAACGCCTGGCGCGTTGGCTCAGCATCCTGCTGGCCCACCAGGCCCTGTGGGAGCTGGTATCCGAGGGCTACGTCGTCCTGGCGGTCGGCCCTGCCTCGTACCGGCGGAT
>WGCB01000469.1 GCA_015494005.1 Caldilineaceae bacterium | reverse complement strand
TGGGGACGGTCAAGGAGCGTTTGCAGATGCAAGTTTTCACGGGCGGCACTCAACCACCGGCTCCACTCAAAGGAAAAGTCCCTCTTTCTCATCTAACTGCGTAAGTCCTGTCAACTGGCAACCACGAGAAAAGCGGCGCTCTTCCTCGCGGGCGAGCCTCCGGATCCCAGGACCTGGAACGGCGCAGAGAGACAGCGCCGTGGACTTTCCCCTGGCTTCAAAAGCCGATCGATGCGCGCGTTCCTTCCTGCAAACCTACGCATTCCGGCGTAAAATTCCCGATTCTCTCCTGACAATGGCCATATCTTTTTGAACTTTGCCCAGGGGACTGTTATAATCCCAGGTCGGGCTACATGCCGAAACCTGGCCTTTTCCTCACAGGGTCGGCAAGGCAGGCCCACACCTGTTTTTTCACCATCGACGCGTGACGGACCCCCCGGCGGATCCCGGATGGATCCCAACGCCGGAGCCGTTGACCCAACGTTTGCACCTGTAGGAGGAAAGCGTGCTGCAGCGAAAAACCCAGACAGCGGCTTTCTGGCGGGATCAATTTGAAATTACCCCCCAGGACCTGGATTTTCTCTATGACCTGATCCTGGACACCCAGGCGCCCAAGACCACCGCGGAATTGGCCCTGGCGCTCGTCCAGGAGTATCTTCGCCGGGAGACGGCTCGCATGGAGTCGGAGCTGGCCAAAGGGGCCATCTACCAGCCCAGCGAGCACTACGAGGTGGGCCAGAAGCTGGTCTTCCCCGCCCTGGATTTCAAGGTGGGCGAGATCGTGGGCACCCGGCCGGCCCACAACCCGGAATACGGCGAGTTCTCCGCCATCCAGGTCAAATTCCCGGACGAGAAAGATGTGCGGGAGTTCGCCGCGGACCTGAAGACCCCGCACCGGCTCAACCAGGGCAACGGCCACCTCTCCGAGGAAGGAGCGCTCCTCTCGGCCGAGGAGATCTACGAGCTCTACAAGGACGAGATCGAGGCCGCCCTCCTCTACGCCCTGGAGGAAGGCCCCCGGGCCAATGATTTCGTCCAGGTGGACGGCTACTGGCTCCTGTCCGACATGCTGGCGGATGTCCACGTGGGCCACCTGAACATCGCCGAGGCCATGATCGAGATGGAGGGCCGTCCGCTGACCACGGAGGAGCTGCTCCGGGAGATCGAGCTGGACGAGAACATCGGCAAGCCCATGCAGATCATCAGCCTCAACTACGCCCTGAGCCGGGACGAGCGCTTCGACCGCATCGGCGGGGACAAGGAGCACCTCTGGTTCCTCAAGCGCCTGGAGCCCAAGGAGGCCCTGGAGATCCCGCCCCTGCTGCGCTACCGGCCCATCCGCTACAACCGGGCCCTGCTCAGCGTGGAGCTGCTCCAGCTGGAGTGGGAGCTGGACGACGAGTGGGGGGAGAGCGGTTTCGCCGGGGACATGAGCAACGCCATCCCCAGCACCAGCTTCGCCCTCATCTACCCCCACCGCCGCTATGGGACCATCCCCCTGAGCAGCCGCACCCGGGGCTTCTTCCCCCAGGCGGAGAGCGGGCGCTCCATGGTCACCTTCATCGATGGCCGTTGGGGCGGCCGGCGCACGGGCTGGGTGGTCCACGAAGGGCGCTACGTCTGCGGCCTGAAGGAGTGGATGGACGAGCACAACCTGCCCGTGGGGGCCCACATCACCCTGGAGCGGACCAACAACCCGGGCGAGGTGGTCATCGACTACCGGCCCCGGCGCATGAAACGGGAATGGGCCCGGGTGGCCAAGGCCGACCTGGAGAACAACCGCCTCTCCTTCGAAATGAGCAAGGTCCAGATCTCGTGTGAGTACGACGACTACCTGATCGTGGCTGCCGCCGACACCAAGGCCCTGGACCAGCTCCACGACCAGTTGGAGCAGGCGGGTGTGGGGCTGAACGAGATCGTGGAGCAGCTGGTGCCAGAGCTGACCAAGCTCAATCCCCAGGGAACGGCCCACGCCAAGACCATCTACAGCGCGGTGAACATGGTGCGCCGGTGCCCGCCAGGCCCCATCTTCTACTCGCTCATCAGCAACCGCAAGTTCAAGGACATGGGCGGCGGTTTCTTTGCCCTGGCCTAGCCAGAGGACAGCCGGTTTTTTTCAGATTTAGGGAGAACAGTTTTCCATGACAGTGAGCGTAAAGAAACCCAGCGCAAAGAAGCCCAAGGTCTCCTGGTACCGGCCGACCCTGGACACCAAATTCCACATCGACTACGACTGGTGGGAGAAGAGTGGCCGGGATTTCCGCATCTACCTTCGGGACCAGCTCTGCGATGAGTGCCGGGAGCGCTTCCCAGACCACCGCAACACCGAGGATGTGGACTGGGTGGATCCGGAAACCGGGGAGGTGCACCGCACGGACGCCCTCTTCGAGTGCCTCCGCACCCGCTGCGCCAACGATCCTGACTACGTGAACGAGCGGCTGCCGCTCCTGGCTGCCTGCTTCCGCATCTTCCTGGCCAACAACAACACTCCCCTCACCCCCTTGGAACTGCACCAGCTCCTGCCCTGGAAGTCCCCGGAGACCATCCTGCGGGTGCTGAGCAGCCGCCAGAACTACCTGGGCATCCGTCCTGTGCGGGAGTGAGCGAGGCGAAAACTCCCTCAAAAAAGAGAAGGCCGGCGACGGGGCGATCCGTCACCGGCCTTTTTGCGTCCTGGGGAGAGACGGGCTCAGATCAGCCCCGCGGCCTGGGCCTGGGCAAGGACCCGCTGGGCGGCCCGCACCATGGGCCGGTCCACCATCTTTCCCTCCCATTCGAAGACACCGCTGCCGCTGGCCTCCTGGGCCCGGAAGGCCTGGAGCAGGGCCTGGGCCCGCTGGATCTCCTCGGCTGAGGGGGAGAAAAGCCGGTTGATCACCGGCAGCTGCCGGGGGTGGATGGCCATTTTCCCGGTGTAGCCCAGCTGACGACCAAAGGCGCACTCCGCCTCCAGCCCGGCCAGGTCGGCCAGGTCCACGAAGACCATGTCGATGGCCTGGAGGCCGTGGGCCGCGGCCGCCAGGACCACCTGGCTGCGGGCGTGGAAGACCTCCCAGCCCTCCCGAGTGCGGCGAGCGCCCATGTCACCGGCCAGGTCCTCTGCCCCGAACATGAGGGCCTGGAGCCGCAGATCCGCCCGAACGATCTCCGGCAGGGCCAGGATGCCCCGGGCCGTCTCCACCACGACCAGCAGGGCCAAGGAGCCTGGAGGCCAGCCGTGCCGCTCCTCGGCCTGGGCCAGGCGCCGACCCACTGCCCGGATCTCCTCCGGGGACTGGACCTTGGGCAGGACGTAGCCGTCGGGCCGGGCGGGCAGGGTGACGGCCAGGTCTTCCTCCATCCAGGGGGTGTCCGGCGGGTTGATGCGCACCAGCCGCTCCCGATGGCCGAAATCCAGCGTGGCCAGGGCCTCCGCCACGGTCTGCCGGGCCGCGGCCTTCTGGCTCACCGCCACCCCGTCCTCCAGGTCCATGATCACGCAGTCCGTCTCCAGGGTGGTGGCTTTGCGGATCTTGCGCAGGCTGTCCCCGGGCATGAAGAGCAGGGAACGACGCAGGACGAAACGTTCTTCCGAGGGCTGCATGGCCGGCCTCCTCACCGGTTCTCCGGGCGCTTCCAGACCAGCACCGTGCGCTCGAACTCCAGCACCACCTCGCCCCGCTGGTTGCGCCCCACGTGACGGAAGCGCACGATGCCCCGGTCCGGCTTGGAGCGAGATTCCCGCTTGGAGAGCACCTCCGTCTCCACGTAGAGGGTGTCCCCGTGGAACATGGGCCGAGGATGGACCACCTGCTCGTAGCCCAGGTTGGCCACGATGGTCCCTTCCGTCAGCTCGGGCACGGTGAGGCCCACGGCCAGCCCCAGGGTGAAGATGCCGTTCACGATGCGCTGGCCGAAGGGGCTCTCCCGCTCCGCGAAGTCCTGGTTCAGGTGCAGCGGCTGGGTGTTCATGGTCAGGCTGGAGAAGAGCACGTTGTCCATCTCGGTGATGGTGCGGCCCAGGCGGTGGTGGATCACGGCGCCCACCTCCAGCTCCTCGTAGTACTTGCCGGGCATAGCCGCCTCCTCTGGGCTGTTCGGGCGTTCGCATGGATTGAGTGGCCCCATTATAGGCCAGGGAAGCCCCGGGCTCAAGCCAGGGCGGCCAGACGGCCAGACGGCCAGGGATGCTCCCGCATCGGGGCCGATCCGGCAGGGAGCGGGCTGGCCTGGCCCACCTGCCGGGTAGACGACCGATCCGCCCCGCAGCAGAGATTGTCAGCAAGCCAGGGGTTGACACCGCTTTGTGTGCATGATACACTTAGCCCAGAAAGTGTATTTTCGACACAAAGTCAAGGAGCGCCCGTCATGGAAAGCCGCTTTCTGGTCGCCCTGCTGGCCCTGGCCCTGCTTTTCCTGCTGATCCAGTTCATCCGCCTGCGCCTGGAGCTGTGGGCCAACCGCCGGGTCATCGCCGCCCTGGAGCAGCAGGGCATGAAGCCCCCCAAACCGGCCCGTTCCCGGGTACCGGAGCTGCTGGCCTGGGCCCTGCTCCTGCTCATCATCGGGCAGATGGTGGGCAGCCTGCTCCTGAGATGAGCTGGTTTTCCTGGATTGACATCTCCCCTCTCCTGTGACAAAATCCCATCCACCTGAAGCACCTGGACGGCCCACGCCACACCCGGCCGCCCCCTCCCCAGACCAACCACAGACGGAGATCTTCTGCCGATGGCACTGCACGTACCGGAGTGGGTCAAACACGCGGTCTTCTACCAGATCTTCCCAGACCGTTTCGCCCGCAGCCCCCGAGCCAAGCTTCCCCGAGGCATCCATTTCAAGCCCTGGGGCACCCCGCCAGAGGAGCAAGGTTTCCAGGGAGGCAATCTCCCTGGCATCACCGACAAGCTGGACTACCTCCAGGCCCTGGGGGTCAACGCCCTCTACCTCAACCCCATCTTCGCCTCCGCGTCCAACCACCGCTACCACACCTACGACTACATGCGGGTGGATCCGCTCCTGGGAGGCGACCAGGCCCTGCGGGAGCTCCTGGACCAGGCCCACGCCCGGGGCATCCGGGTCATCCTGGACGGGGTCTTCAACCACGCCAGCCGAGGCTTCTGGGCCTTCCATCACATCGCGGAGTGCGGCCACAACTCCCCCTACGTGGACTGGTTCATCGTCCACGACTGGCCCCTGAACCCCTACCCAGACGAGAACGAGCGGCCCAACTACGCGGCCTGGTGGGATCTGCCCGCCCTGCCCAAGTTCAACATCAAGAACCCCGGGGTGCGGGACCATCTCCTGGAGGTGGCCCGGCACTGGATCGAGTTCGGCGCGGACGGCTGGCGGCTGGACGTGCCCGAGGAGATCCACGACGTGGCCTTCTGGCAGGAGTTCCGCCGGGTGGTCAAGGAGGCTAACCCCGATGCCTACATCACCGGGGAGATCTGGCACACCGCCCCGGAGTGGCTCCAAGGGGACCGCTTCGACGCGGTGATGAACTACGTCCTCAGCCGGGCGGTGCTGGGCTTCTTTGGCCGGGAGACCCTGCGCACGGACTATCGGCCAGGCGGCTACGAGCTCCGGCCTTTGAACGCACAGGAGTTCATGGCCCAGCTCACCCAGATGCTGGGCGCCTACCCCTGGGAGGCCAACCTGGCCCAGCTCAACCTGCTGGACAGCCACGACACGGCCCGGGTCCTCTGGATGGTGCAGGGGGACGAGTCCGCCCTGCGCCTGGCCGTCCTCTGCCTGATGACCATGCCCGGCGCCCCCTGCATCTACTACGGGGACGAGATCGGCATGACCGGGGCCAGCGATCCCGACTGCCGAGCCGCCTTCCCCTGGGACGAGAGCCAGTGGAACCACGAGCTCCTGGACTTCTACCGGCGGGCCACAGCCCTGCGCCACGCCCATCCGGTCCTGCGCACCGGGGGCTTCCACAGCCTCCACGCAGAGGGAGACATCTGCGCCTACGGCCGAGCCCTGGACGGGGAGAAGGCCGTGGTGGTCCTCAACGCGGGGACGAGCCCGGCCCGGGTCGATGTCTCCGTGGCGGGCCTGGCCCCGGACAGGATGGCCTTCACCGGCGTCTGGAACCAGGGCGAGCAAGTGGTCCAGGAGCAGACACTGCGGGGGCTGTACGTCCCTCCCCGGGACGCCCTGGTGCTGGTCTCCCGCTGATTCCTATCCCATCCACCCTACTCCACACCTGCCGAGATGGTTCCATGCTCACCGCCAAAGTGATCCTCAACCCCTACGCCGGCCGGGGGAAAGGCGCCAAACTCGCCCCCAAGATTCGCCAACTCCTGGAAGGGGCAGACATGGAGCTGGACTGGTCGGAGACCACCGGCCCAGGCCACGCCATTCAGCTGGCCCGGGAGGCCAAGGAGGCGGGCCACACCCTGTTCATCGCCGCAGGAGGGGACGGCACGGTGAGCGAGGTGGTCAACGGCATGGCCCAGGCCACCCCGCCGGGGGAGACGGTGGGGACCCTGGCGGTCCTGCCCATCGGATCGGGCAACGACTTCGCGGACATGGCCGGCTGCCCTCGGGCACTGGCGGAGGTGGTGGCAGCCATCCAGGCCCGGAGCACCCGGCGGGTGGACCTCTGCCGCACCACCATCCAGACCGACCAGGGGCCTTTGGTCCGCTACTTCGACAACAACCTGGGCATGGGCTTCGAGGCCCAGGTGACGGTGGAGAGCTACAAGATCACCTGGCTGCGGGGCGTGGCCATCTACGTCCTGGCTGTGCTGCGGGCCCTGCGCCGCTACGACCAGCCCTTCTTCGACATCCGCTGGGTGGACGAACGAGGCCAGGAGCAGCACGTGGCCCAACGTTCCCTCATGGTCAGCCTGGGCAACAGCCGGCGCACCGGCGGCGGCTTCTACGTGACCCCGGACGCGGTCATGGACGACGGCCTGCTGGACATGGGCATCGCCGCGGCCCTGAGCACCCCGCGCATCCTCATCCTCCTGCCCCAGGTGATGATGGGGCTCCACCGCAACAGCTCGGCCATCCGCCTGGTGCGCTGCCGGGAAGTACGGGTGACCACCTCCCAGCCGGTGCCCATCCACGCGGACGGGGAGGTGATCACGGAGGCGGCCACCCAGGTGGAGGCGGTCGTGGAACCCCGGCGTCTGGAAGTCGTCGTC
>WGCB01000468.1 GCA_015494005.1 Caldilineaceae bacterium | reverse complement strand
CTCTGAACGGCCGCACTTTCGAGATGACCGGGGTGGCCGGGGACGAACGCGTCCCCTTGGGCGCTACGGAAATATGGGAGTTCGTCAACCAGAGCGGCATGATGGGCGCGCTTCCGCACCCTATGCACATGCACGGCCAGTCCTTCCAGGTGGTGGAGCGCCAAGTGGACTCCGCAGGGGAGGCCCTGTGGGAGAGCCTGCGAGAAGGCTTCGTGGATTCAGGTTGGAAGGACACCGTGCTGGTCCTGCCGGGACAGCGGGTGCGGGTTGTTCGACAGTTCAGGGATTTCACTGGCCTTTTCCTGTATCACTGTCACAATCTAGAGCACGAAGATATGGGAATGATGCGCAATTTCGAGATCATCGCCTGAACCTTGTCCACTCTACCTGTTTCTCACCCCCATCCAACCACCTGAAAGGAGATCCTAGATGCGCAGTCGCAAGAACCACACTCGCCGCCAGAGCGATCCACAAGCCACCAGGACAGGGGCTTCCCGGAGGCGTTTCAGCCGTCGAGAGTTTCTCCACCTTTCCGGACTGGGCGCTCTGGGGACCCTGGCCGCGGCCTCCCTGGGCTGGACGCCGGTCAGCCTGGCCATGCGAGGGGCCGAGGGTTCCACTCCGGATGTGGAGATCGCTTTGGAGGCCGTGGTGGACCAGGATGCCATCCTGCCCGGAGCCACCACCACGGTCTGGCGCTATCGGGCGACCCTGCTGAAAGGCCCGGCCGATACCGTCCAACCCTTGCCGGATACCTATCTGGGGCCGATCCTGAACCTGCGCACCGGTCAGAACGTGCGGATCACCTTCACCAACCGCCTGCCCAACAACGAGGAAACCATCGTGCATTGGCATGGCCTCCATGTGCCCGAGGCTGCGGACGGCCATCCCCGCTACGTCATCGCCCCGGACGAAAGCTATGTCTACGACTTCACCGTGCGGGATCGACCTGGCACCTATTGGTACCATCCCCATCCTCACGGCCGCACCGGCCCCCAAGCCTACTACGGGCTGGCCGGGCTCATCCTCGTCTCCGATCCGAATCAGAGGGCCGCTCAAGGTCTGCCCACAGGCCAATACGATCTGCCCCTGGTCCTCCAGGGCCGCCGTTTCGACGCTCAAAATCAGCTGGTCTACAGCGCTGAGATGGCTGGTTTCCTGGGAGATCGCATCTTGGTCAACGGCCGGCCAGATGTCACCCGCACTGTGGAGCGGACATCCTATCGCCTGCGCCTGCTCAATGGTTCCAACTCTCGGATCTACAAGCTGGCCTGGTCAGACAACACACCGCTGACAGTCATCGGCACCGACGGTGGCCTGCTGGACCAGACAGTGCAGCGGCCGTATGTGACCCTTGGCCCGGCCGAGCGAGTCGAGCTGCTGGTGGACTTCAGCCAGTGGCCCGCTGGCACCACATTGACGCTCCGCAGTCTGGCTTTCTCGACCACCGGAGGAGGCAATGGCAGCCTCCCCAACGGCGCTGAGTTCCCAGTGATGAACTTCGCGATCAGCGAATCAGCCGGGCCAACACCCACTCCCACGCCTGCTCCCACCGCGCCCCCCACCCAGAATCAGCACGTCTTCCTGCCCCTGGTGAGCAAGAGCGGCGCCCAGGCCCAGGCGGCTCGCGTCCAGGCGGACCGGACTTTTTCCCTCTACATGCAGGCTGGCCAGTGGACCATCAACGGGCGAGCCTTCGAGATGGAGGCGGTTGCCCCGGACGAAGTGGTGGAGCTGAACGCCACCGAGGTGTGGGAGTTCATCAACCAACGGCCTGGGGGCGGTGGAATGCAGGGCGGACAACCCCATCCTATGCACATTCACGGACTACAGTTCCGGGTCCTTTCCCGCCAAGCCCCCACGAATGCCACCCAACGGGCCAACTGGGAGACGGTCAAAGATGGGTACGTGGATGAAGGTTGGAAAGACACGGTGCTGCTCATGCCTGGGGAGGGGATCCAGCTGCAGCTCCAGTTCCAGGACTACACCGGCCTCTACCTCTACCACTGTCACAACCTGGAGCACGAGGACATGGGCATGATGCGCAACTATCGTGTGGTGCCGCCGACCGCCGGGTAGCCCTCCCGCCGGGTTGAAGGGGATAGAATGAAGAAGGGGCTGGGGATCTCCCTCAGCCCTTTCCCATCCTTGAGCGTGTTTCGCCCCGGGTATTCCGTCATCGTTCACTTTTTGGCGGTTTTCAGGTAGACTGTGGGCAGCCGGATGCCTGTCCGGGAGTGAACGCGTTCCCAGAAGTGACCAGACCGCGCAAGGAGCGAACCATGGCCCATCGAACCCTGATCTTCGCCCACCGGGGCGCCCGAGCCGTGGCCCCGGAGAACACCCTGCCCGCTTTCCAGAAGGCCCTGGAG
>WGCB01000467.1 GCA_015494005.1 Caldilineaceae bacterium | reverse complement strand
ATCCACGCCAGCCTGGAGGTCTGGCCCTCGGGCCATGCGGAGAACGTGGCCCAGTACGTCGACACCGGCGTGGTGGAGAACGGCGGGCTCCTGGGCGGCATCGGCCGCATCGGCTGGTACGAGCCCACCTACGTGGTGGAGGCGCATCCGGAGCTGGCCACCTGGGAGGGCTTCCAGGACCCAGAGCTGGCCAAGCTCTTTGCCACCGCGGAGACCGGGGACAAGGGGCAGTTCCTGGCCGGAGATCCCAGCTGGGTGCAGTACGATGACCAGATCATCGAGAACCTGGGCCTGCATCTGCAGATCGTCTACGCCGGCTCCGAGGAGGCCATCCTGGCCGCGGTGGACTCGGCCTACAGCCGCCAGGAGCCCATCCTCTTCTACTTCTGGACGCCCCACTCGGCCTTCACCCGCTTCGACCTGACCCGGGTGGAGCTGCCGCCCTACAGCGACGAGTGCTACGCCAAGGCGGACGAGGGCGGCGTGGACTGCGACTACCCGCCGGACGAGCTCTTCAAGATCCTGTGGCCGGAGCTGAAGGAGAAGGCCCCGGACGCCTATCAGCTGCTGAAGAATATGCAGTACACCAACGACGATCAGATCCAGATGATCGCCGCGGTGGAGGTGGACGGCAAGACGCCGGATGAGGCGGCCCAGGCCTGGCTGGACGCCAACCCGGATGTCTGGAAGGCCTGGCTCCCCTAGCCGGGGCAGGCTGGATGCAGGAAACGAACTGGGAAACAGGAGGAGGCGGCCAGCCGGTCGCCTCCTTCGTCGTTCCACGCCTGTCGCCCTGGGGCGGTTTCCGGTGCTGGCCGATCGGCTGTGCGCTAGATCACACTGCTCCTGTGATCCCCGCCCTAGCCTCTTCCCGGCGCTGGCGGTATCCTGGGGCTGCACGACATGGAAATCCAATCGAACACACCTTGGCACTGGCTACCTTCCCCCGATAGCCAGTGCTCCGGAGCCAGGAGGGCTGCATGCACGACGTCGACACCACCCCTCGTTCTCATCTCTACCTGCTGCACATCTGCACGTCGCCCGACGCCGAGGATGAATGGCATGGCCAGATCCTGCACTTGGCCAGCGGCGAGGTGCGGTTCTTCCAGGGCAAAGAGGCGCTCCAGCGCTGCCTGTGCGAGACGGTGGCCACCTTTGCCCTGAGCACCCAAGAACGCTCGATCCACGGACAGTGAGTAGGTGGCTTTGACGCCCTGTTCGCTGTTTTTTCTCCCGATATCCCCTATCTCCCCCGTGTAGGCCGGGAGCGCAGGCTGGCAAAGTCGCCATCCACCCGAGACGCGGTCGCCCTCATCGCTTCCATCTTGACCCGGTTCACACAGCTTCCCCTCCGCCTTCTTCACCGAAGGCGAACTCTCTCCCCACGAAAAGAGCGGACGGTCCGTGGCCGCCCGCTCTTTTCCATGCCTCAAATGCCGGGGACCCGAGGTGCAGGCCCGGTCGTCTACAGGGTGATCCAGGCCTTCTCCACGTCGCTGCGTCGGCAGGCGTCCAGGGCCCGCTGGACCTTCAGCCCGTCGTAGAAACTGGCCGCGTCGGCGATCCAGGGCTGGCCCTCCTCCATGGCCTGGGCCACGGCCTGGGCCAGGTAGACGCTGCCCCGGGCGAAGGAATTCTTGCGCGGAAGCTCCTCCAGCTTGGCCGCCGGGTCCTCCACGGGGATCTCCTCCCACTGGCCGTCGGGGAAATTCTCCCCCTGCAGCCCCCACAGCCGGTCCTCCCGGTCCAGCCAGAGGACGCCGTGGGTGCCGTAGAGGGTGATGGATGTGCCCTGGTGCCCCGCGGCGATGGCGCTGGTGGTGATGACCCCGTCGATGCCGTTGGCGAACTTGACGCCGATGTGGGCATGGTCGTCCGCGGTGACCTGCTTGGGCAGCCCGGTGCTGGGGTCGATGCGGTAGTGGTGGGCGGTCTTCAGCTGGGCCGAGACCGCGTCCATGCGCCCGAACATCCAGCGCCCCAGGTCCAGGAAGTGGCTGCCCACCGCGAAGAGGGCGCCCCCACCTTGCTCCGCGTCGCTCCACCAGTTCCAGGGCAGGTCTGGGTCCAGGCGGTGGCTGCTGAACCAGGTCATCTCCAGCCAGATGGCCCGGCCCACGTAGTTCTCTCGGAAGAGGCGGCGCATGGCCTGGCGCTGGGGGGTGAAGCGCAGCTCGTGGTCCACGATGGCCAGCTGATCCGGCGCGGACTGGGCCGCGGCCAGCATGGCCTCCGCCTCCACCACGTTCAGGGCCATGGGCTTCTCGCAGATCACATGCTTGCCCTTCTCCAGCGCGGCCATGGAGATGGGCCCGTGGAGGGCTGGGGGCGTCACGATGCTGACGATGTCCACGCTCTCCGCCTCCAGCATCTCCTCCCAGCTCTCGTAGACCTCGGGGATGCCGAACTTCTCCGCCACTCGCCGGGCGTTCTCCACCTTCCCGGAGCAGATGGCCTGGGGGGTCAGCCCGCCCAGGCGGAAGGCCGGGATCTGGACTTTCTCGGTCCAGCCAGTCCCGATGAAGCCGACGCGTGTGCCTTTGTTCTTTCCGCTGTTGTTTGACATAAGCATGGCTCCTTGGCGTGTGGTGGATGGATCGGCTAGGCTAGGCTGTCGGGGGAAGGGACGGCGGGTGTGGGTGCCGTCCTGAGCGTTTTCTGGGGGCGCCCCCAGGGTAACCCACCGAGGCGGAGGCGCGCAAGTTCAGCCGGGGAGCTGACCCGGGATCATGCCTGGATCGAACCTCGGTAGACCGCCTCCAGCCGGGGGAGGATCCGCTCCCAGTCGTAGCCGGCGGCCACGAAGCGTCGGGCCTCCCGGGTTAACTCTCGGACCAGGCGCCTGTCCGTGGCCTGGCTCTCCAGCAGGCGCAGCACGGCCTGGGCGAACTCCTGGGGCGTGTCGGCCAGGAGGAGGTGCCGCCCGTCCTCCACGTCGATCCCCTCCACGCCCAGCCGGGTGCTGACCAGGGGCGTGCCGCTGAGCAAGGCCTCCAGCACCTTGAAGCGGGTGCCGCCGCCCACCCGCAGAGGGACCACGTAGACCGCGGCCCGGCGGATGTAGGGGCGCACGTCCGCCACTGCGCCGGTGATCTGGATGCCCGGGTTGCCCCGGAGCGCGTCCAGGCGAGGGGAGGGGTTCATGCCCACGATCTGGAAGCGAACTCCGGGCCAGCTGGCCTGGATGCGGGGGAAAACCTCCTGGCCGAACCAGAGCACAGCGTCGATGTTGGGTCGGTAGTCCATCTTGCCCACGAAGACGAGGGTGGGGGGCTCCAGAACCGGCTGGGCGGCCTCCTCCGGGTAGGCGCTCAGGTCCATGCCATTGGGGATGAGGGCCACGGGCGTGTCGGGGGCCAGCCGGGCCAGGGCGGCTCGGTCCACCTGGCTCACCGCCAGGACCGCATCCACCTGGCGGCAGATAGCGGCCTCGTAGCGGCGCAGCTTCCACCATTGGGCCAGGCTGTAGGCCGCGGCGATCCAGCGCCGGGGCTGGCCCAGGTCCACCAGCGCGGCCCGCTTCTGGAGCAGGTACTCCACGTTGTGGTCGTCGAAGACCAGCCGGGGGCGGGACCCATCCGGGCCCTGGCTGGTTCGGGCCAGGAGCCCGTACCCGGCCATCTCGATCCCCTCCATCTGCACCACGTGGTAGCGGTTCTCCGCCAGCAGCTCCGCCACCCGAGCCTGGGCTTCCGGGCTCTTCAGCCGCAGCCCCATGTCCGGCAGCGGGCTGGTCAGGGTGTCCAGGGCCCGGCGTCCCAGGGTGCGGACCGGCTGGCGGGCCGTCTCGATGCGCTGGCAGAGCCCCCACAGAGGATTGGCCGGAGCCAGCTCCTCGCCTGGCGCCAGGAAGGTGAAGAGGTGGAGCTGGTGGCGCCGGGCCAGGTAGCGGATCAGGTTGTAGTTGCGGATGGTGGTCCCCTGGCGGGGCGGGTAGGGG
>WGCB01000466.1 GCA_015494005.1 Caldilineaceae bacterium | reverse complement strand
CGGTCATGATGGCCATGGTCCACCAGCCCTGGCCGTAGTGGAGGCCGATCTCGTTCAGGTCCTTGCCCTCGGCCGAGAGGAACTCCCGGGGGGCCTGCAGGCCGGGCACGTCGATGGAGGGCGGGGTGAAGGGCAGGGTGCCCACCACGCCTTCCGCGGCGTCACCGGCCAGGTTGACCAGGTTCTCGTCCGCGCACCAGTTCAGGCAGATCACCTGGACATCGTCCATGCCCAGGCGCTTGGCATCCTTCAGGAGCAGGGCTGCGGGGCTGGAGACGTTCTGGATGATGATGTAGTTGCCGCCGAAATTCTGCACCTGGCTCAGCTCCGGCGTCAGGTCCGTGGCGCCCCCGGGCATGGCGATGGCGGTGAAGGCCATGCCGTTCTCCTCCGCGAAGGCCTGGCCGTCCGGCACCGGCGACTTGCCGAAGGGGCTGTCGTGGTGGAGCACCGCGATGTTGGGTGCGCCCTCGCCTCCCTTGGCAGCCCAGTCCTCCAGGGCCCAGCGCAGGGCGATGATCATTTGGTCCGAGTAGGTGGTGCCCACCAGGAAGTTGTAGGGGGCCTCTTCGATGTTGGCCAGGTTGGCCGAGTAGGAGGCGGACATGAAGGGGATCTTGTCCGCGGCGATGCGGCTGCGCAGGGCTTCGGTGTCCCCGGTGCCCCAACCCTGGAAGGCCACCACCTTCTCCTGGTTCACGAACTGGGAGTAGAGCTGTTCCGCCTGGTCCACCTTGTAGCCATAGTCCTGGGAGACCAGGTCGATGGGATGTCCCTCCACGCCCCCGTTCTCGTTCAACCAGGCCACATAGCCCTGGATGCCCTGGGCGTAGGGCGTGCCCACGTCGGACGTGGGGCCGGTCAGGTCGAAGATGGCGCCGACCTTGATGGGGGCCATGGCCTCCTCGCCACCGCCGCCTTCCTGGCTGGCAGGGGCGCTGGGAGCGGCCGGCGCGGCGCAGGCGCTGATCAGCAGGGCCAGCATCAACAGCAGGGCCCAGGCCACACGGGTCCTTTGGGTTGGCCGTCGAAACATGGGTGTCACCTCCTCGTGAGTGGCTGATGCGTGAAAGACTGATGCATGAATGGTTGGTGCGAGAACTGCAGGAACAAACAAGGAAAGAGAACCGATTTTGGACCCCGCCCAGGCGGCTCCGCTCAGTACGAGAAGGGCCAGAGCCGGAAATAGTCCTTCACGTCCCGCCAGAGCTTGGCCAGCCCCTCCGGCTCCAGGACGAGGAAGAGGATGATGACCAGGCCGAAGACCCCCTGCTGGATCATGGGGATGAGCCCGGCGATCCCCGGCACCACGCCGCTCAGGGATCGGCCCAGGCTGTTCAGGAGCGCGGGCAGCAGGGTGATGAAGATGGCCCCGTAGATGGAGCCGGAGACAGAGCCCAGGCCGCCGATGATGATCATGGCCAGGTAGGTGATGGAGGTCTCGATGGTGAAGCGCTCCCAGGTGACGATGAGCCGGTAGTGGGCGGTGAGGGCCCCGGCCAGGCCCACGAAGAAGGAGGAGACCGCAAAGGCCAGCACCTTGTAGGTGAAGAGGTTGACGCCCATCACCTCCGCGGCGATGTCCTGGTCCCGGATGGCCACGAAGGCCCGGCCCACCCGAGAGCGGAAGAGGTTCACGGTGAAGATGGTGGTGAAGGCGGCCGCGGCCAGGATGATCCAGTACCAGTGGAAGTCGCTGTTCCCCGCGTTCAGGTTGAAGCCGAAGAGGGTGGCGTGGGGGACCACCAGAGCCTCCACGCCGCCGGTCACCGCGTCCCAGTGGACGATGAGCCACTGGATGATCTCCTGGGCGGCCAGGGTGGCGATGGCCAGGTAGAGCCCCTTCAGCCGCAGGGAAGGCACGCCGAAAACGCCTCCCACCGCCGCGGTGACCACGCAGGCGATGGGGATGGTCAGCCAGAAGGGGACGCCCAGGCGAGTGGCCAGGAGGCCGGCGGTGTAGGCCCCCACAGCCAGGAATCCTCCCTGCCCCAGGGAGATCTGGCCGGTGTAGCCCACCAGGATGTTCAGGCCCAGGGCGCCCACCACCGCGATGCCGATCTGGTTGGCCAGGGTCAGGTAGTAGCTGTTGGCGAAGAAGGGGAAAATGAGCAGGAAGGCGATCACCGCCGCCAGCCGGACCTTCTGGATGGGCGTGCGGCGCAGGGCCATGTCCGCTTCGTAGGTGGTATGATAGATTCCGCTTTCCATGGTGGCTCGCCTCTACACGCGTTCGATGATCTCCTGGCCGAAGAGGCCATAGGGCCGGACCATGAGGATGAGGACCAGGACCACGAAGGGCAGCACCTGGTTCAAGCCCTGGCCCACGTAGCCGCCGGTCCAGGCCTCCAGCAGGCCGATGACCATGCCGCCGATGATGGCCCCGGGGATGGAATCCAGCCCACCCAGGATCACCACCGGAAAGACCCGCAGGCCGATGCGGCTGATGTCCCCGCTGACGCCGATGATGTTGGCCAGCATGATCCCGCCCACGGTGGCTGTCACCGCGGCGATGGACCAGGCGATGGCGAAGACCCGCTTCACGCTGATGCCCATGCTCAGCGCTGCCTGCTGGTCGTCGGCCACGGCCCGCATGGCGATGCCCTCGGAGGAGCGGCGGAAGAAGAGGGTGAAGAGGGCCAGGAGGGCGAAAGAAAGGGCGATGGCCCAGAGCCGGTCCGCGCTGACCACCGCGCCCAGGATGTGCACGTCCGTGGAGGGGATGAAGCTAGGAAACAGGCGGGGGCGAGGGGTCCAGATGCCGTTGACGATGGCCCGCAGCAGGCTGGAGAGGCCGATGGTCACCATGATCACGGAGATGATGGGCTCGCCGATCAGGGGCTCCAGGACCAGCCGCTCGATGAGGATGCCCAGGCCCGCGGCCACCAGCAGGGCCAGAAGCACGCCGATGGGCCAGGCCAGTCCCAGCTGGGCCACGAAGAAGAAGGCCAGATAGGCCCCCACCAGGAGCAGCTCGCCCTGGGCGAAGTTGATCACGTCGCTGGACTTGTAGATGAGCACGAAGCCCAGCGCCACCAGTGCGTAGACCGCGCCGTTGGTCATGCCCGAGATGGTGAGTTGGAGGAATAGGTTCATGGCAACTCCTGGCTACGGGACGGGTAACGACTGGAAAAAATGACAGGGTGACAAGATGGCCGGGTGACAGGATGATCCTCGGGGCGCTTGGTTCAGCGGTCCAGGATCCAGGTGTCAGAATGGCGGATCATGCCCACAAGTGTGCCTAGCAGGGCGTTGTATTCCTGGTAGAGCTCGCGCACACTCTCCGGTGGGACGTACTCACTGCTCACCGCAAATTGGAGCCAGACCTGGGTCTCCGCGATTTCGGCTTCCGCGTCGGATAGTTTGTTCACAAACACCTTCTCATAGCGCCGTTTGCGCCAGGCCTCGGCGATGTTAGCGGCAACCGAGCGAGAAGATCGGCGGACCTGATCGGTCAAAGAGAACCGCTCTTCTGCGGGAAAGGCCTTGCTCAGCTCAAACACCTGCATGGCTGCGTTAAAGGCCCGACGATAGACCTCCAGATCCGTGTGGTTGCGGATCCGCCCTGCCCGATAGCTCGCTTTCTCCTCCCGCAGAAACTCGTACCCGAAAAAATCCGAACTGTTCCCCATCTCGCCTTTCTCATTCATCTTGTCATCCTGTCACCCGCTCATCCCGCCACCTTGTCTCCCTGTCTCCTTGTCTCCCGGTCTGAAACAACTTCCTCGATGCGCAGCCGGGTCTGGATGGTGGCCTGGCTGCCGTCCTGGTAGGTGATGGTGGTCTCCACGTCCAGGTGATCCGCCTCCCCGTAGAGGGCCTGGATGATCTCCGCGTAGCGCTCGGCCACAAAGCGGCGGCGCACCTTGCGGGTGCGGGTGAGCTCCGCATCGTCCGCGTCCAGCTCCTTGTGGAGCAGGAGGAAGCGGCGGATGCGAGCGGCCGGGGGCAGGTCCGCGTTGGCCCGCTCCACGTCCTCCCGGACCAGCCGGTAAACCTCGGGCTTCTGGGCCAGGTCCGTGTAGGTGGTGTAGGCCAGCTGATGGTTCTCCGCCCACTTGCCCACGTTGGCCATGTCGATGTTGATCATGGCGGTGACGTAGGGCCAATCCCCGCCGAAGACCACCGCCTCCTTGATGTAGGGGCTGAACTTGAGCTTGTTCTCGATGAACTGGGGGCTGAACTTGGTGCCATCGTGCAGGACCATCACATCCTTGGCCCGGTCGATGACCACCAGGTGACCGTCCTCGTCGAAGTAGCCGGCATCCCCGGAGTGGAGCCAGCCCTCCACCAGGGTCTCCTCGGTGGCTTCCGGGTTCTTGTAGTAGCCCACGAAGACGGCCGGGCTCCGGGTCAGGATCTCCCCGTTCTCCGCGATGCGGATCTCCGTGCCCGGCAGGGGCTTGCCCACGGTCTGGAACTTGATGTCCCCGTCCCGGTGGACCACGGAGATGCCGCTCACCTCCGTCTGCCCGTAGATCTGCTTCAGGTTCACCCCCAGGGCATGGAAGAAGCGGAAGACGTCCGGCCCCAGGGCGGCCCCACCGGTGTAGCAGCGCCGGATGCGGCGCAGGCCCAGGTGGTCCTTGATCATCTGGAAGATCACCCAGTCCGCCAGCCAGTAGCTCAGTTTGAGGGCCTGGGAGGGCGTCTCCTTGCGGAAGCGCACGTCCGCCATGCGGTAGCCGATGGGCAGGGCCCAGTCGAAGAGCTTGCGCTTGAGCCAGGAGCTGTCCTCCATCTTCACCTGGACCTGGGAGACCAGGCTCTCCCAGATGCGGGGCGGGGAGAACATGGTCTGGGGCCCGATCTCCCGGATGTTCTCCTGGACCGTCTCCGGCTCCTCGGGGAAGTTCACGGTGAAGCCCACCAGCAGGCCACAGGAGACGGACATCATCTGCTCGCCGATCCAGGCCAGGGGCAGGAAGCTGACGAAGTCGTCCGTGGGCTGCATGGGGTCCACTTCCATGAGGCTGCGGGCCATGCTGATCAGGTTGCTGTGGGTGAGCATGGCCAGCTTGGGCTTGCCCGTGGTGCCCGAGGTGGTGCTGAGGATGGCCAGGTCGCTGGCTTTGCCCCGGGCCACGGCCTCCTGGAACCAGCCCGGGTGCGCCTGCTCGAACTCCCGGCCCAGGGCCTCCACGTCCGGGAAGTGCATGAGGGCCGGGTGGTCGTAGCTGCGCAGCCCCTTGGGGTCGTAGTAGATGACCTTCTGCACCCGCTCCAGCCGGTCCCAGATCTCCAGGATCTTGTCCACCTGCTCCTGGTCCTCCACCACCACGAAGCGGACGTCCGCGTGCTCCAGGATGTAGAGCACCTCCTCGGCCACCGCGTCCTGGTAGATGCCCACGGACCGGGCCCCCGCGGACTGGGCGGCCAGCTCCGCGTAGACCCACTCGGGCCGGTTGTCGCCGACGATGGCCACCGTGTCCTCCGGGGTCAAGCCCAGGTGGACCAGCCCCTGGCAGAAGTGGCGGACGTGCTCCAGGTACTGGGCCCAGGTGACCTCCTGCCAGATGCCGAACTCCTTCTCCCGCAGGGCCACCCGATCCCCGAATTTGTCCGCGTTCTCCACCAGCAGTTGAGGGAAGGTCTCAGCCATGATCCTCGCCCAGGTATGCCTTGATCACCTCCGGGTTGGCCCGCACCTCGTCTGGCGTGCCGTCCCCGATCTTGCGCCCGAAATCCAGCACCGCGATGCGGTCCGAGATGTCCATGACCACGCCCATGTCGTGCTCGATGAGCACGATGGTGACCCCCCGCTCCTCGTTGATGTCCAGGATGAAGCGGGCCATGTCCTCCTTCTCCTCCACGTTCATCCCGGCCATGGGCTCGTCCAGGAGCAGGATGGCCGGCTCCAGGGCCAGGGCCCGGCCCAGCTCCACCCGCTTCTGCAGGCCGTAGGAGAGGGTGCCCACCGGCTTCTTGCGGATGGCCTCGATCTCCAGGAAGTCGATGATCTCCTCCACCACCTGACGGTGGCGCACCTCCTCCTTCTGGGCCCGCCCCCAGTAGAGGCCGCAGTCCAGCACGTTGCTCTTCATGTGGATGTGCCGGCCCAGCATCAGGTTGTCCAGCACGGTCATGTGGCGGAAGAGCTCGATGTTCTGGAAGCTGCGGGCCACCCCCAGCCGGGCGATCTGGTCCGGTCGCCGCTCCAGCAGATTGTACTCCTGGTCGTTGTGGAAGAGGATGCGCCCCTGCTGGGGCCGGTAGAGGCCGGAGATGCTGTTGAGCAGGCTGGTTTTCCCCGCGCCATTGGGGCCGATCACCGCCCGGATCTCCCCCTGGCGCACGTCCAGGGAGACGCCAGCCAGCGCGGTGACCCCGCCGAAGCTCAGGGTGATTTTCTCCACCACCAGCTGGGGTTCGCCGGGAGCCAGCTGGCTGACGGTTGCGAAGGATGGGGCTGTGGTCACGGATCGCTCCTGCAGGTCAGAAGGGGCAACAATCGGCCGGGGAGTTTCTGGCTTCCCGGCGAGGTTTCACGCAGTTCCGGGGGCGTGCTCGAAACCAGGGCGGAAGAACTGGGACGCCTCCTCGCCGTCTCCCGCCTCCCCGGACGGGGGCAGGAGCTCGAAGTGGAGGTCGAAGCCCTCCTCCCGCCCCAGGGCTCGGATCGCCGCGTGGAGCTGGGTCGGCCCGGAGAAGGCCACGGGCTGGGTGCTGTGCAGGGTCTCCCCGTCCCAGAGGAGGCTCAGGGGACCCTGGTCCGTGGGCAGGTCCAGCAGGGCCCACCAGGCCCAGGGACGGGGCCAGCCCGGCTCCACGGCCAGGCGCTCCCCCTGCCAGCGGAGGCCGCAGCCTCGCCAGACGGCCCAGGCATCGGCCAGGACGCCCGGGGCCAGCTCCCCCGTCTCCGGCAGGCGATGGGCCAGGGCCGCCAGCCAGGCCTCCTCCTGGGACGGGTCCGGGCCCTGCCCAGCCGAGGCGTCCGGGGCCAGGTCAGCCAGGCGCCGCCGGTGCTCCTGGGCCTCGCTCTCCCAGCGGGCCGCGTTGGCGCTGTCGCCGTGCCGCTCCGCCAGCCGCTGGGCCGCCGCCAGGGCGTGGACCAAGCCCTCCAGCCAGGCGGGATCCGGTGTCTGGTCCGCCTGCCAGCCCTGCTTCACCAGGGCCTCCCCGCAGAGGGCCACCGCCGTGTAGTGCTCCTCCAGGAGCTGGGCGTTGGCGTGGTGATCCAGGTGCTGGGCCAGGGCAGTGAGGTAGGCGCCGTTGGTGAAGACCACCTCTCGACCCGGGTCCGGGATGGGCTCCTCCGGCCGGTCGGGGATGCGCCGGGGCAGCCGCCCTCGCGTCTGCCGGGCCAGCTCCCGCAGGTGGGCCAGGAGATCCCGGCTGTGGCCCAGCTGGAAGGTGTCCAGGCTGCTCACCAGGCCGGGTGCGTCGGTCACGGCTCGGCTGAAGGGAGCCCAGCCCGTGGGCAGGCGGCAGAGCTGCCGTGTGCTGGCGATCTTGGCCTGGCGCACGGCCCGGTTCAAGGGCGGGAAGGGCGTCCACACCTCCCCCGCGGCCAGGAGCTCCGCCCAGTGCTCGGTGCTCTCCTGGAAGATCCGGCCGATGTCCCGCAGGGCCAGGAAACCGTTCCAGGCCAGCTGCTCGCCCACGTCGCTCAGGGTCAGGATCAGGGGCAGATCCACGTAGCCCATGGCCAGCACGTGGTAGACGAGCTGGGCGTGCCGAGCGTCGGGGAAGCGCACCTGGTCCGGCGGCCCCTGGGAGGTGCCGAAGACCCGGGTGCTCTCCGCGTTGCGCTGGTCGAAGGGGCCCTGGACCTCCCCCGGACGGAGCTGGGCCACCAGCAGGCCGTCCACCATGCGCTGTTCCAGGGCCTCGCCCCAGTCGATGTCGATCTGGATGCGCAGGAGACGGTCGCCTTCGGTCTGGAGCTCCAGGAGCCAGAGGGCCGCGGATTGATAGCTGGTGCGGAAAGGGGCGAAGAGCCGTTTGCTGATCACCACGCCTTCCGCGCCGTAGATGGTCTCTTGGTAGCCAGGGTAGCGGCGCAGCACCACGGGGGAGAGCGCGTCCAGGGGTGTGGCGGTTAGTTCAAACTGGGGTCGAAGGGGCGCGCTGATGGTGATGCGAATGCTTCGGGCGTAGGAGCGACCGTGCCAGGCCCAGTAGAGGCCGCGCAGATCGCTGTCCCGGTCGGTTTCGATGTGGATTTCGTCGTTGGTGACCAGAAATGTGCTGTCAGGGGCGAGGGAATGATAGTCGATTGTCTCGGGTTGGTCAAGCAGTGGATCGAAAGGTTCCATGCCCTGTGCCCCTCCCTGCCTCTGGCCAGCTCAGGCGGACGAGGCGGCCTCGTCCGGGTGCACGCCGGCCATGAGCAGGCCCAACTTCTCCCGGGTGGCCTCCTCCCGGGGCAGCACGTCGATGATCTGCCCCTTGTACATCACCGCGATGCGGTCGGACAGGGCCATGATCTCGTCCAGCTCGTAGCTCACCAGGAGCACGGCCACGTCCTCGTCCCGTTTGGCCACGATCTGGTTGTGGATGAACTCGATGGAGCCCACGTCGATGCCTCGGGTGGGCTGGGCGGCGATGAGGAGCTTCACCGGGCGGCTGAACTCCCGGGCCACCACCATCTTCTGCTGGTTGCCGCCCGAGAGGCTGCTGGCCGGGGTCAGGACGCTGGGGGTGCGGACGTCGTACTCCTTCACCAGGCGGGAGGCATGCTCCACGATGGCCGGCTCGTTCACGGTGATGCCCTGGGCGAAGGGCGGGCGGTAGTAGGTGTTCAGCACCAGGTTGTGGGCCACGCTGTAGGAACCCACCATGCCGTAGGCGTGCCGGTCCTCGGGCACGTGGCAGCTGGGCCCCTCCTCGGTGACCTGCCGGGGGGAGGCGTTGGTCATGTCCTTGCCCTGGACGGTGATCCGCCCTCCCAGGGCCGGGCGCAGGCCGGTGAGCACCTCCACCAGCTCTGTCTGCCCGTTGCCCTGGACCCCCGCCACCCCCAGGATCTCCCCGGCCCGCACGGTCAGGGAGACCTCGCGCAGGGCCGGTTCGCCCAGGTCGTTGCGGGCGGTGAGCCCCTGGATCTCCAGGATCACCGGGCCGGGCTGGGCCGGTTTCTTGTCCACGGTGAGGATCACCTCTCGGCCCACCATCATGGCGGCCAGGCTGGCCTGGGTGGCCGTCCTGGGATCCGCCTCCCCCACCACTTTGCCCTGGCGCAGCACCGCGATGCGGTCCGCCACCTGGAGCACCTCCTTGAGCTTGTGGGTGATGAAGATGATGGACTTGCCCTGCTCTTTGAGCAGGTTCATGATCTGGAAGAGCCCCTGGATCTCCTGGGGGGTGAGGACCGCGGTGGGCTCGTCCAGGATGAGGATCTCCGCCTGGCGGTAGAGGGTCTTCACGATCTCCACCCGCTGGCGCACGCCCACGGGTAGATCCTCCACCAGGGCGTAGGGGTCCACGTCCAGGTTGTAGCGGCTGGAGAGCTCGTGGATGCGCTGGGCCACCGCGCCCACGTCCAGGAAGCCGTTGCGCACCGCCTCGCTGCCCAGCATGACGTTCTCGGCCACGGTCATCACCGGCACCAGCTGGAAGTGCTGGTGGACCATGCCGATGCCCAGGGCGATGGCGTCCTTGGGGGAGTGCATGACCACCGGCTGGCCCCGGACCAGGATCTCCCCTTCCGTGGGGTGGTAGAGGCCGTAGATGATGTTCATGAGGGTGGTCTTGCCCGCGCCGTTCTCCCCCAGCAGCCCCAGGATCTCGCCAGGGTAGAGCTTCAGGTTCACGTCCTGGTTGGCGATGACGCCGGGGAAGCGCTTGGTGATGTTCCGGACTTCCAGGGCGGGGATCGGTTGGTCGGCCACGTTCCTTCTCCTGGGCTGGGATCTCGAATAGGCTGGGATCTCGAAATCGTCTCTGCGGGGGCTAGGCGCTGCTCTCCGTCTCGTAGACCTTGCCTTCCGCCGCGGGCGGGCGCACCCGGCCCACAAAGCCGGAGACCGCGACGATGGTCACCACGTAGGGGAGCATGCTGATGAAGTGCCGGGGCACGTTGACCACCCCGGCCAGGAGCAGCTCGTTCTGCAGGGCCTGGGTGTAGCCGAAGAGGGCCGACGCGCCCAGCGCGCCGAAGGGCATCCAGTTGCCGAAGATCATGGCGGCCAAGGAGATGAAGCCTCGACCCGCGGTCATCCCCTCCTGGAACTGCCCCACCGCCTCCAGCACCAGGAAGCCGCCAGCCAGGCCAGCCATCATGCCCCCCAGGGTGGTGTTCATGTAGCGGTAGCGGTTCACGTTGATCCCCACCGTGTCCGCAGCCCGGGGATGCTCGCCGCAGGCCCGGGTGCGCAGCCCCCAGCGGGTGTGGAAGAGGGCCACGTGCAGGACCACCACCAGGATCAGGGCCAGGTAGGTGAGGGGCGGGTTGTTGAAGAGCACTTCCCCCAGCACCGGGATCTTCGAGAGACCGGGGATGGGCATGGCCACGAACTTGCCCTCGGCCACCGCGTCCCGGTCGAAGAGGTAGGCGGTGAAGCCCGCGGCCAGGATGATGATGATGGTGCCAGAGATGATCTGGTCCATGCGGTAGCGGATGGAGAGGGTGGCGTGGAGCAGCCCCATGACCCCGCCGATGAGCACGGCGGCCAACACCCCGGCCATCAGGCTCATGCCCAGGGGCCAGCTATTGGTGGCCACCTTCACCACGAAGCCGGCGAAGGCTCCGGCCAGCATCATCCCCTCGATGCCGATGTTGATGATGCCCGAGCGCTCGCAGAGGATGCCGCTCAACGCCCCCAGGACCAGGGGAACCGTGGCCCGCAGGGCAAAGTTCAAGGCGCTGACGCCGAAGAGCACCCGCAGCCAGGTCTGCTGGCTCAGGGAGGTGGTGTTCACCAGGATGGCCATGACCACCAGCCCGACGGCCAGCACCATGGAGACAATGGATGAGGTTTTCCAGACACGTTTTCGGCTCATGGATGATTCCCGAGTTGATTCCTTTCCCTGCCCAATCCCTGCGATCCGTGCAACCGGTGCAATCGGTGCCCCCGTTTTCCCGACAGGCTTAGCCGGGGCCGCTCCAGCTGGTGCTCACCGTGGGCTTCACCTGCTCCGGTGTGCGCTTCAGGCGGAAGATGCTGCGCACAATGGCCGGGGCCGCCACGAAGGCCAGGATCAGGGCCTGGATCACCTGGATGATGTCCGCGGCCACGCCGGAGTCGAACTGCATCTTGGCCCCGCCGGCGTCCAGGGCGCCGAAGAGGAGGGCAGCCAGCACCACGCCGAAGGGATGGGTCTGGCCCAGGAGGGCGATGGTGATGCCGTCAAAGCCCACAGAGCCGCTGAACTCCGGCGCGAACTTGTGGTTCACCCCCAGGGTCTCGATGCCCCCGGCCAGGCCAGCCAGCCCCCCAGCCAGGATCATGGTGAGAACGATGGTCCAGTTCACCCGGATGCCCGCGTACTTGGAGGCCTTCAGGTTCTGGCCCACGGTGCGGATCTCGAAGCCGATGGTGGTGCGGTAGAGGAGCCACCAGATGAGCACCACCACGGCCAGGACCAGGACGATCCCCCAGTGGACCCGATAGGGCGGGCCGAAGATCCAGGGGAGCTGGGCGCTGGGCAGCACGTCCGGCGTCTCGGAGATGGGGCCAGCCGTGGGATCCCAGAGGGGGCCGGGAGTCTGGCCCTGGGAGCCCCCCGCGTAGACCGTCCACCCGGCGAAGAGGCTGGCCACGTAGTTGAGCATGATGGTGGTGATGACCTCGTGGGCGCCGGTGGTGACCTTCAGCAGGCCCGGGATGGCTCCCCAGAGCATGCCGCCCAGGAGCCCGGCCAGGAGGGCCAGGGGCAGATGGATGAAGACAGGCAATCCCTGGAAATTGATGCCGACAAAGACGGAGAAAATGGTGCCCATGAGGAACTGCCCGGCCGCGCCGATGTTGAAAAGCCCGGCTTTGAAGGCCGTGGCCACCGAGAGCCCCGTGAGGATGAAGGGGGCCATCTTGCGCACGGTGGTGGCCCAGCCCCGACCGGAGCCGAAAGCGCCGTAGAGGAGCCCTCGATAGGCCTTGACGGGGTCGTCACCGAAGACCAACATGATGACAGCCCCCAAAAGCAAGGCCATGATCAGGGCCAAAACTGGGATGAGCAGCGCTCGCATGAGGCGAACGATGGGAGAAGCGTCTCCGTTCATGCACGCTCCTGTCTATGGGGTGCAACCGAAGGTGAAAAGGAAGACCGTGGGCGGAAGACGGAAGAGGGGAGGGACGAACGGGAGGCCTTGGGTCTCCAGGCCTCCCGTTCGTGTGGTTCCGTAAGCCGGTGCGGCTACTGGCCGTATCCGGTGCTGATGCTGCCGTCGTCCAAGCCCTCGCGGATGCGGGCCAGATCGTCCTTAACTTCCTGGGGAATCTTGTCCTCGAAGTCGTGGAAGGGGGCCAGGGCCACCGGACCCACGTAGTTGCCGCCGCCGGGCCAGTTGCCATCGTGGGCCAGCTGGATCAGGTCGGCCACGCTGGGGGTGATGAGCTTCATGGCGCTGGAGACCAGGCAGGGCCGGGCCGCGGGGACCGTGTACCACTGGTCCGTGTCCACGCCGATGCAGTAGACCTCCTTGCCCGCCTCAGCCGCGGCCGCCACTTCCTGCAGGGCGCCGTTGCCGGTGATGCCGCCGGCGCCGAAGATCACATCCGCGCCCTGGTCCATGGCCTGCTTGGCCGTGGCCGCGCCCCACTCGGGGTCCACGAAGGCCTGGGAGATCTCACCCGGATGGTAGGTGGAGATGATGGTGATGTCCGGCTTCACGTAGCGGGCGCCAGCCTCGTACCCCTCCTTGAAAGCCACCACCGGAGGCACCAGGTCCGTCCCCAGCACCGCAGCGATGGTGCCGGTCTTGGTCAGGTGACCGGCCAGCGCGCCAGCCAGGAAGCCCGCCTTGTCCTCCTCGAAGATGAGGCCCACCAGGTTGGGGATCTCCTCGCCCGGCACCTGGAACTGGTCCACGCCGATGAAGAAGACGTCCGGGTTCTCGGTGGCGGCGGTGCGGGTGGCAGCGCCCAGAGCGAAGCCCACGGTGACGATGACGTTGAAGCCAGCCTCCACGAACTGCTGGATGTTGTCCGCGTAGTCCTTGGAGTCCTGGGTCTCGATGAACTTGACGTTCTCCTCGGGCAGGCCCAGGGTCTCCGCGGCCTGCTGGACGCCCTCCCAGGCAGACTGGTTGAAGCTGCGGTCGTTGATCCGGCCCACGTCCGTGACCAGGCCTACCTTGAAGTCTGTGGCCGCCGCCTCTTCCGCGGCGGGCTGGGCGGCTTCACCGGCGCCGGATTCCTGGGCAGGGGCAGCAGGGGGTGCGGCCGGCGCGGCACAGGCGCTGACCAACAGGGCGAAGAGCAGGGTCAGCGTGAAGGTGACCAAGAAACCTCGCTTGAACATAGACTTGACTCCTTTGGGCGATATGGGTGGGGAAGATGTGGAAACGCTGGAACAGGAGGGGCAATGACGCCTCTCTCCATGCACGTCACTACTACTACACGCAACGAGCCGGTGATGTCAAATGTCGGGGGAACTGACGATGACAGCCCCTGCTCCTTGCACCAGAACCGACCCTCCTCGGCGGGGGCGGTCCAGGGGAATCGATTCTGAGCGGTGGGACAATTATACTGTAGGCCCTGGGCAGAGGCAAACAGGGGACGAAACGAGGAGGCCCTGCCTTCTGTCCGGCCTTTTTCTTTGACGGAAAGCAGGGCATTGTGCTATTTTACCAGCGGAAAAACAGTGTGCCAGTACGCCCCCTTAGCTCAGAGGATAGAGCAGAGGTTTCCTAAACCTTTGGTCCCAGGTTCGACTCCTGGAGGGGGCGCCAGCGTACCCCACGCGGTACCAGGAACCCTTTGTCACCACGACATCTGGTGGGACAAGGGGTTTTTTCTATTGGATATCGGGCTCGTTTCGCCTCAGACCACGTTCTGGAGCCAGGCCCGGTGCAGCCGCCATTCATCCGCGCTGGGATCCCAGCACAGCTCGTAGACGATGTCGTCCACGGCCTTCACCAGGAAACAGCGCAAGACCTTGCCCTCCGCTCGCTCCTCCCAGCGCCGGCCCACGTCGGCCACGTAGCGGGTTTTGTCCCGCCACACGAAGGACGTGGGCGCCAGCTCCCCTCCCGGCAGGAGGCGCACCAGCACCTGCACCGGTTCGTTCACTGCCACTTCCACTGCCATGCTCCGCCTCCTTGACGAGCTTGTCTCCCTTGCTTGCGCCACCCTGCTGGAACCTTTCAGCTGGCGCTATCGTTGTTTCTCTGCATAGGCCAGGAGCAGCCGCAGCACGAACTCCGCGCTCAAAAGCTTGTTCCCCCGCCGGTCCGCGGACCAGACGACCCGCCGCTGCCACTCGGTCCCGTCCACCCCGCTCAGGTGGAAATGGACCGTGCCCACGGGCTTGTCCGGCGTGCCACCCTCCGGCCCGGCGATGCCCGTGACAGCCACGGCCACGTCCGCGTCGTAGAGGGTGAGGGCGCCCTGGGCCATCTGCTGGGCGACCTCGTAGCTCACCGCCCCCACGGACATGAGGGTCTCGTGGTCCACGCCCAGGACCTGCTCCTTGGCCGCGTAGCTGTAAACCACCGCGGAGCCAGAGAAGTAGGAAGAGCTGCCCGGCACCTCGGTGATCAGATGCCCCACCAGGCCGCCGGTGCAGCTCTCGGCCAGGGCGCAGGTCAGGCCGGCCCGGCGCATGGCGTGGCCCATCTCCGCGGACAGGGGCACCAGCTCGATCTCCTGTTTGGGCTGGAAAAGTTCCTTCGGGTCCACGTCCAGATCCATGGCTCGCTCCTTTGGAAATGGCTGGTTGACAGTGGGTGAGTGGAAACGGGTGAAGGCGGTCTACCCCGTCGGCAGCCGCTCCCCGATGAGCATCAGCCGCCGATCCCCTTGGCGGGTGAAGAAGATCACCCCAGGCTGCCCTCCGGGGACAGGCTTCAGGCGAGAGCGCAGGCTCTCCGGCTCCAGGGCCGAGCCCCGCTTCTTCAGCTCCAGGAGCCCCAGCCCCAAGGCCTGGATGCGCCGGTTGAGCCGCTTCAGGCTGAAGGCATGGACCTCCTGGATGCGAAAGGAGTGCACCAGGGGATCCCGGCGGACCACCGGGCTGATCAGGTAGGCGATCTGGGGGTCGAAGAGGTGGGCCTCCAGGCGACGGCAAAGCTCCCGGAAGGCGCCGGCCCGGATCACCGCGGGATGGGGCTCGTGGAGCACCATGCTCGGGGAGAGCTCCCCCAGGGGCGGCTCTCCATCCCCGTCCCCCAGGATGCGCCGCCAGCCCTCCCCGGTGTGGACGGAAGCCCAGCGCCGCGGGCCGCCATCCATGCCCTGGCCGAACCAGAGGACCGCCTCCTTGCAGGCGCCTTGGTGGCCCACGAACTCCACCCCACACTGGGACGGCAGCTCCTGGTCCTGCACGCCCGGGGCCACCTTGATGGCCAGGAGCTGCCGTCCCAGTG
>WGCB01000465.1 GCA_015494005.1 Caldilineaceae bacterium | reverse complement strand
GCCCAGGGCCAGGACGAGGAGCCAGAAGGCGGTTCGGCGGCGCGTCTGGCCTGGTGGCTGGCCTGTCGGAGCGGTCCTGGCGTGTGCTTGCTGGGGGCAGTCGGGGTCCATGGTTTTCCTCCGATTCGGTCACGGTGCAACGAGGCGCAATCACGCCTGCGGGCACAGCGTATCACACCGGACGGGAAGAAACGGGCCCTGCAAACCTCCTATTTTGCGATGTGGGGTTGGGTGTTGGAAGTTTGGGGTTGAAACTCGGCAGTTGGGGGCTTCAGCATGGAGCGGAGGCGTGGAGAACGGAGACTGGCGATGTGAGATTAGGCAATTTCACCCCTTCACCCTTTCACTCCCTTACCTTTCGGTCGGTCGTCCCCGGTCTTCCACTGGAGGACCTCCTCCACCGGGAAGCGCTGCTCGTTTCGGGCCAGCTTGGCCAGGATGGCCTGGGCGATGTCGATCCCCGCCTGGTTGGCAAAGCTGAGGCCGTAGATGAAGACGTCGGCCAGCTCGTCCGCCACCTGGGCCCGGGCGGCCGGGTCCGCCATCATGGCCTGGCCTTCCTCGATGGTGCACCACTGGAAGTGCTCCATGATCTCCGCAGCCTCGATGGCGATGCTCATGGCCAGGTTCTTGGAGGTGTGGTAGCGCTGCCAGTTGCGGGCCTCCACGAAGCGGGCCACGGCTTCCCGCAGCTCCCCCAGGGTGGTGACCGGATCCAGTTCCTGCGGGGAAGGGTGGGGCGAAGTTTCGGGATTCATGACGCCTCCTGGCGCTGGGCGCGCTGGTTGCAGAAGCGGCGTTCGGGTCGGTAGGGGAAGATGTCGATCACCTCCCCCGCCCTGATCCGCTCCTGGGTCTGCTGCCAGAACTCGGGGGTGAACAGGTCCCCGTGGTGTTCCTCCATGACCTGGCGCAGGGGCTTGGGGAACCAGAGGAAGGTGCGGAACTCTTCCGGGAAGATGTCGTTGTCCGCCACGGAGAACCAGGGCTGGTCCAGGATCTCGTCCTCGTAGCTCTGGGATTGGGGCAGCTTGCGGAAGTTGCACTCGGTGAGCAGGCAGAGCTCGTCGTAGTCGTAGAAGACCACCCGGCCGTGGCGGGTGACGCCGAAGTTCTTGATGAGCAGGTCCCCGGGGAAGATGTTGGCCGCGGTCAGGTCCTTGATGGCGTTGCCGTAG
Source organism: Caldilineaceae bacterium (assembly GCA_015494005.1). Lineage (GTDB taxonomy): Bacteria > Chloroflexota > Anaerolineae > Caldilineales > Caldilineaceae > S144-5. The sequence continues at coordinate 4,598 of WGCB01000465.1, read as the reverse complement.
TCGATGACGGCCTGGCGGGCCTGCTCCGGCCCCATCTCCTTGATGTAGAGGTTCAGGGGGTAGAGGCGCCGCTCCGTGTAGACGTGCTTCAGGATCACCTCCCTGTCGGTGATCTCCACGCTCTTGGAGGCCGTGGCCTGGAGCTCCTCCAGCAGGTCCTGGGAGAAGCGGTGGCGGCTGAAGGTGAGGAACTCGAACTCCTGGGCGTCCACCAGCCGGCCCACCCGGTCCCGCTTGGAGACCATGCGGTAGCGCTCCATGACCTCCTGGCGGGTGGCGGTCTTGGGGTAGGTGAAGCGGTCCTTGATGATCTTGAAGACGATGTCGTAGGAGGGCAGGGTGAAGACGGTCATGACCATGCCCCGCTCCCCGGGCGCGATGACGAACTTGTCCGTGGACTGGGCCAGGTGGCGGCGCAGGTCCCGGTAGAGGACTGTCTTGCCGTGCTTGTGGTAGCCGATGGAGGTGTAGAGTTCGGCCACAGGCTTCAGGGGCAGGATGGACTTGAGGAAGCCCACGATCTCCCCAGGGTGGTCCGCCTCCACGTGGAAGTAGGAGCGGGTGAAGCTGAAGACGATGCTGGCCTCGTTCTCCGTGAGCAGGGCCGCGTCCACCACGATGCCTTCCTCTGTGTGGATCAGGGGCAGAAGCAAGGGGATGATGCGGTTGCTGCGCCGGATGCGCCCCACGATGTAGGCGCCCTTGTTGCGGTAGAAGACGGGCTTGATCAGCTCGATGGCGTGGAAGTCCGTGGCGTGCCAGGCCTCCTGCAGGCGCTCCTCGATGGCCTGGGCCACCAACCGGGCGTCCCGTCCCAGGTCCTGGTAGGGGACCGCGAAGCGGTAGCTCTCCAGGATGGCCCGGATCAGCGCCTCCGTGGAGCCCTGGCGCTGGAAGCTGCAGTAGACCGGGCCCTCGTTCCCGGTGGGCAGGATCTCCGCATCCATCCAGATGAACTCGATCTGGGGATCCACGCCCACGGTGGCGAAGATGCGCCGGGTGACCGAGTTGAAGAAGGTCTCGGCGATCTCCACGTCGCTCCGGTCCGCGATGTGGCGGTAGTAGGCCTGTTTGGTCTCCCGCCAGATGGCCTTCTCCTTGACCCGTTGGCCCAGGGCCTGGCGGATCCCCGCCACCACTCCCTGGATGACCAGGTTGTAGAGCTCCAGCCGCTCCACCGCGTCCTCCTGGCTGCCCCGCCAGTCCCGCTTCTCGAAGCGCTGCTTAGCCCGGCGGGAGATGGCCTTGAACCGGTCGTGGTACTCCTGGAAGCCCTGGAAGATGTGCTGGCTCACCTGGTCGGCCAGATGCTGCACCTGGGTCTCCTGGGCGGTGCGTGGTTGGGACATGGTCATTTCCTTGCGGATCGGCTCTCTGGGGGATCTCCACTGGCTGGGAGCGGCAACCTGGCCAGCCCGTTCCTGGGCGCAACGGGCTGGCGTCCCCGGGCGTGTGCGAGCCGTGTGCTCCCCTGTTTATGGGTTGGTGACAACTCGGCTACCGGAGTCATTAGAATTCCATGATAATCTTTGCACAGAACGCCGGGTAGGACTCTGGTCCTATTTTCGATAGAATGGTTTTGTAGCGGTTGTGGGCGTGTGTGGGGAGTCTGCCGGTAGTGTACCGTAAATCAAGCCCGAGGATCAACTGACAGCGAGGGCGAAAAGAGGATGCAATGGCTAGGCTAGCGCTGGACCCTATCAAAGTTGCTTGTTTCAATGCCTTCTGGGCCACCCGGCACCGGGAGGAGAGCCCAGTGGTCTTCTCCCAGGAAGACCTGGCCGAGCTGCTTCTGGCCATGGCCAACAGCGAGGCCAACGAGCGCTTTCCGGCAGAGTGGCAGGACGGCCCCAGCGCCTGGGAACGGGCCATGCCCTAGCCAGCCCCGCTCCGTGAGCGTCGCTGCGGTCACAGGCTGGGGTCACAGGCCGATGCGGCGCAGGTACTCCCGGTTGCGGCGAGCGCTCTCCTTGGGCGTCCCCATCCCCGGCAGCACGTCCTGCTCCACCGTGATCCACCCCTGGTAGTCGTGCTCCTTCAGCCAGGCCACCACCCCCGGGAAGTCCACGCAGCCCTGCCCCAGCTCACAGAAGACCCCCTGCTCCACGGCTCGAAAGTAGTCCCACCCCTCGCTCCGGGCCCGCTGGGCCACCTCCGGATGACAGTCCTTGAAGTGGACATAACGAATGCGCTCCTGGAAGCGGTCCAGGGCCTCCACCGCGCGGGTCTCGTTGCTCCCCGAGCCGTAGGCGTAGTGCCCCGTGTCCAGGACCAGCCCCACCAGGGCCGGGTCCGTCAGCTCCAGGAAGCGCTGGATCTCCTCCGGCGTCTCCACGAAGCCGGCGCAGTGGTGGTGGAAGACCGTCTCCAGTCCGGTGGCCTCCCGGACCGCCCGGGCGATGGTCTCCGCGCCCTGGGCGAAGACCCGCCACTCCGCCTGGCTCAGGCCCATCTCCGGCCGGATCCGGCCCGCGTTCTGGGTGCGGACCGGATCCGTGCCGTTGTCGTCGGCCAGGACCAGGAAGGGGGCGAAGGGCTGCTCCAGCCGCCGGGCCACCTGGGCCAGGAGCTCCGCCACCTGGAGGGCTCGGGCCTGCCCGTCCGCGTGGCTGGCTGGATCCTTCAAGGCCACCGGGACGAAGGCTCCCGTCAGCTGCAGGTGGCGCTGGGCCAGCTCCTGGGCCAGGACCGCCGGGTCCGTGGGCAGGTAGCCCCAGTCCCCCAGCTCCGTGCCCGCGTAGCCGGTCTCGGCCAGCTCGTCCAGCATCTGGGGGTAGGGGATGGGCCGAGCCTGGGTGCCCTCGAACTCCAGGGTGCCCCAGGAGCAAGGGGCGTTGCCTACGAGGATGGTGCTCGCCATGATGGGCCTCTCCTGGAGAATCTGCCTGCAGGACGTTTCAGAATGTGCGGCTCCACTCCTTGGGCCAGCGCTCCACCACCACCTTGGTCTGGGTGTAGAACTCGATGCCGTGGTGGTTCTGGGCGTGGAGGTCGCCGAAGAAGCTCTCGTTCCAGCCGCTGAAGGGGAAGTAGGCCATGGGCGCGGCCACGCCGATGTTGATGCCCACGTTCCCCGCGGAGACCTCGTAGCGGAACTGGCGGGCCGCCGCGCCGCTGCTGGTGAAGATGCAGGCCATGTTGCCGTAGGGCCGGTCGTTCACCAGCTGGATGGCCTCCTCGATGGTGTTGGCATGCATCAGGCTGAGCACCGGGCCGAAGATCTCCGTGCGGGCGATCTCCCCCTTGGGGTTCACGTTGTCCAGCACGGTGGGGAAGACCCAGGCGCCATCCTCGTAGCCCTCCACCACCTTGCCCCGGCCGTCCACCAGGACCTGGGCGCCCTCCTCCTCGCCCTTGCCGATGAGGCCCTCGATGCGGGCCTTGCTTTCCTGGGTGATGACCGGGCCCATCTGCACCCCTTCCTCCAGGCCGTAGCCCACCTTGCGGCTGGTGGCCGCGTCCGCGATGTACTCCACGAAGCGCTCCCGGGCCTCGCCCACGGGGATGGCCACGGAGGCGGCCAGGCAGCGCTGCCCCGCGCAGCCGAAGGCGGAATCGGCCAGGATGCGGGTGGTCATCTCCATGTCCGCGTCGGGCATGATCACCACCGGGTTCTTGGCCCCGCCCTGGCACTGGGCCCGCTTGCCGTTGGCCGTGGCCCGGCTGTAGACGTACTTGGCCACCGGCGTGGATCCCACGAAGCTCACCGCTTTGATGCCCGGGTGATCCAGCAGGGCGTTCACCGTGTCCGCGCTGCCGTTCACCAGCTGCACCACCCCCTTGGGGAAGCCGGCCTGCTCCAGCATCTGGAAGAGCTTCTGGCTGGCCATGGGGGTCTTCTCGCTGGGCTTGAGGATGAAGCAGTTGCCTGTGGCCACCGCGTAGGGCAGGAACCAGAGGGGGATCATGCCCGGGAAGTTGAAGGGGGTGATGGCGGTGACCACGCCCAGGGGCTGGCGGATCATGTGCTCGTCGATGCCCCGGGCGATGTCCTCGTTGTTGTACCCCTGGATGAGGGAGGGCGCGCCACAGGCCACCTCCACGTTCTCGATGCCCCGGCGGATCTCCCCTACGCTCTCCGCGTAGGTCTTGCCGCATTCATCCGTGATGGTGCGGGCCAGGTCGTCCAGGTTCTCCTCCAGGAGCTGTTTCAGCTTGAAGAGGGGCTGGATCCGATCCCCGACGGGCACCCGCCGCCAGCTTTCGAAGGCCTCCATGCCGGCCCGCACCGCCTCGTCCACCTCCTCGCCGGGGGTGAGGGGCACGTCCGCGATGGGCTGGCCGGTGGCCGGGTTGATCACATCCAGGTAGGCGCCGGCGCTGGAACGGCGCCATTCGCCGTTGATGTAGTTGAGTAGAACGTCGGTCATGGTGGAAGTTGACTCCTTCGAATGATGGATCTTGAATGGTGATTCTCAAATGCGGAATGTGGATTGTTGCGTGTTGGAAACAGAAGTTGGGAGTTGGACTGGCGATTCGCTAAAAATTTTCGAAGTTCACGCGTTGTAGGCAGAACGAGTTCTTTAACAGCTGAAGATACGGTTACAATCATAGTATGGACGAGATACATGTTGAAAGCGAACAAGTCGATGATTTGC
>WGCB01000464.1 GCA_015494005.1 Caldilineaceae bacterium | reverse complement strand
CCTCGATGGTGGGCAGCAGGGTATGGGACGGGCTGTGGATGGACGGGATGGAGCGGAGCAGGGCTCGGGTGTAGGGGTGGTGGGGGTCGAGGAAGATCTGCTCCACCGGCCCGGCCTCCATGACCTGGCCCAGGTACATGACCACCACGTAGTCGGCCAGCTGGGCGATGACCCCCAGGTCGTGGGTGATGAAGATGATGGCCATGTCGTGCTGCTCCCGCAGGCGGCGGAGCAGGTTCAGGATCTGGGCCTGGGTGGTGACGTCGATGGCAGTGGTGGGCTCGTCCGCGATGAGGAGCCGGGGGTTGCAGGCCAGGGCCATGGCGATGATGGCCCGCTGGCGCAGCCCGCCGCTCAGCTCCCAGGAGTAGGCCTTCATGCGCCGCTCCGGGTCCGGGACGCCCACCTCATCCAGGCGTTGGACGGCCATGCGCCAGGCCTCCTCCCGGCTCACGTCCTGGTGCAGGAGGATAGCCTCCAGGATCTGGTCGCCGATGGTGTGCACCGGGCTGAAGGCGGCCATGGGCTCCTGGGGGATGAGGGCGATCTCCGCACCCCGGATGGCCCGGATGGCCTTGCCCTTGGGGTCCAGCTGGGCCAGGTCCACCGGCTCCTCCCGGCCCCCGGAGCGGAAGAGGATGCGGCCATCCACCAGGCGGCCGGGCTTCTCCACGATGCGCAGGATGGACTTGATGGTCACGCTCTTGCCGCAGCCGCTCTCCCCCACGATGCCCAGGATCTGGCCGGGATGGACGTCGAAATCCACGCCGTCCACCGCCCGGACCGTGCCCTCGTCCAGGAAGAAGTAGGTTTTCAGGTTGCGCACCGCCAGGAGCGGGGAAGAGTTGTCAGGCATGGTTGGAAAAAACAAAGATTGAAGATCAAAGATTGAAGATTGGGTGCTTGGAGATTGGCGATTAGAGATTGGAGATTGGGAGACCTCACTCCAATCTCCCAGTCACCCCTTCACCCCTCCATCCGTTCACCTCTACCGGTACGGATCCGCAGCGTCCCGCAGGCCGTCGCCCAGGATGTTCAGGGCCAGGACGGTGATGATCACGGCCAGGCCAGGCAGGAGCAGCCAGGGGGCCAGGGCGATGGACTGCAGGTTCTGGGCCTCCTGGAGCAGCACGCCCCAGCTGATGGCCGGTGGGCGCAGGCCCAGGCCCAGGAAGCTCAGGAAGGTCTCGTTGATGATCATCACCGGGATGGCCAGGGTGCTGGCCGCGATGATGTGGCTGGTGAAGGCTGGCAGCATGTGGCGGAAGATGATACGCATCTGGCCGCAGCCGCTCAACCGGGCCGCCACCACGAAATCCTCCTCCCGCAGGGAGAGGAAGCGCCCCCGCACCTCCCGGCCCAGGGTGGTCCAGCCGATGAGGGAGAGGATCACGGTGATGGCGAAGTAGACCTGCTCCACGGACCAGTCCCGGGGCATGGCCGCGGTGAGGGCCATCCAGATGGGGATGGGGGGCAGGGACTGGAGCAGCTCGATGGTGCGCTGGATGACCAGGTCCACCAGGCCGCCGCAGTAGCCGGAGATGCCGCCCAGGAGGATGCCCAGGAAGATGCTCAGGAAGACGGAGACCAGGCCGATGGAGAGGGAGACCTGGGTGCCGTACATGAGCCGGGACCACTGATCCCGGCCCAGGCGGTCCGTCCCCAGCAGGTGGATGCTCCCCTCGTCCTCCGGGTTGACCACCCCCACCAGGTGGCGCCGGGCGGGGATCAGCCCCAGGATCTTGTAGGGGTAGCCCTCCGCGAAGAAGCGCACCGGGATCTTCACGCTCTCGTCGATGGCCCACTCCATGCGCAGGGTCTCCGGGTTGCGCTGGCCCACCACGCCGAAGACGAAGGGGCGGAACCGGCCTTCATCGAAAAGATGGAGGCGCTGCACCGGGATGAAGGAGCCGGTGGCGTTGGTCTCGTTGGGGTCCTGGGTGCTGAAGAAGGCCGGAGCCAGGGCCACGCTGGCGATGACCAGCAGGAGCGCCCCGCTGATGACGGCCAGGCGATGTCGCTTGAAGCGCCACCAGACCAGCTTCCAGTTGGGGGCCACGTAGAAGGCCTCGGCCTGGCGACCGGCCAGGGTCTCGGGCTCCAGGGATTGCAGATGCTCCACTCAGGATTCCTCCATGCGGATACGGGGGTCCAGCCAGGCCAGCAGGATGTCCGAGATGAGGGTGCCGATGATGGCCAGGGAGCAGTAGATGAGCACGATGGCCCCGGCCAGGAACATGTCCTGGTTGGTCAGGGAGCGCAGGAGCATGGGGCCGATGGTGGGCAGGTTCAGCACCGTGGCCACGATGACGCTGCCGGAGAAGAGCAGGGGCAGGTACCAGCCGATGGTGCTGATGAGCGGGTTCAGGGCCAGGCGCACCGGGTATTTGAGCACCAGCTGCCACTCAGAGAGGCCCTTGGCCCGGGCCATCTCCACGTAGGGCTTGTGGAGCTCGTCCAGCAGGTTGGCCCGCATGACCCGAGCCAGGCGGGCCGTGCCGTCCATGCCCAGGATCACCGCGGGCAGCCAGAGATGCTTCAGCAGGTCCACCACCCGGCCCCAGCTCCAGGGCGCGTCCACGTACTCCGCGGAGAAGAGGCCGGTGATGCTCACCCCGAAGTACTTGAAGGCCAGCCACATGAGCACCAGCGCGGTCATGAAGGTGGGGGTGGCCACCCCGATGTAGTTGAAAACCGTGAAGAAATAGTCCAGGAAGGAGTACTGCCGGGTGGCCGACAGGATGCCGATGGGGATGGCCAGGGCCCAGGTGAAGCCGAAGGTGAAGAGCCCCAGGAGCAGGGTCAGGAGCAGGCGCTCCCGGATCAGCTCCGCGTTGGGTCGCTGCCAGTCCAGGCTGACGCCCAGGTCCCCCTGCAGGATGCGGCCCACCCACTTGAAGTACTGGATGTGCATGGGCTGGTTCAGGCCGTAGAGCTCCCGCAGGGCCTCGATCTGGGCCTGGTCCATGGAGGAGCCAGAGGCGGCCAGCTCCGCGATGTAGCTGGTCACGAAGTCGCCCGGCGGGGCCTGGATGACCACGAAGGCGAAGACCGAGAACAGGAAGAGCAGCAGCGGCAGCAGCAGGAGCCGTTTGATGATGTACTGGAGCATGGGGATGCGTCCGGGAAACGGGATGCAGGAAACAGGATTCGGAAGAAGGGATTCGGCGGGGAGGACGGGAGCGATTCCCGCCCTCCCCCTGTGCGACACGGTCTAGCGCTTGTAGAAGTACTGCTCCGGCCGGGTGTTGCCCGGGGTGCGCAGAGGCCAGTCGTTCCCCGCGGTCTCGGGCACGTTGCGCAGGTCCTTGTTGACCACGATGACGCCCTGGATCATGGGGGTGAGGCCCACGGTGCCGATCTCCCACAGGTTATCCACCCAGTGGCGGAAGAGCTCCTGGGCCAGCTCGATCTGGCGCTCTCGGCCAGAGACCTTGCCCTCGTCGATGATCTCCACCAGCTTCTTCACCTCTGGCGGCGGCTCCATGCCCTCCGCTCCGTTGGTCTCGTACCACTTGCGGAAGAGGGGGCCGAAGGTCAAGGCCGGGTTGCTGCGGGGATCGAACTTGGGCTGGCCACTGAAGGGGAAGCCCGTGGTGTCCTCGTTCCAGATCTCGATCATCAGATCGTTGGTGTCCCGCAGCTGGAAGCCCAGGGCCCGCTCCCGCTCCTCCACATGGGCCCGGACGCCCACGTCCGCCCAGTTCTCCACCACGATCTGGCCCACGTCGGACCAGTTGGCGAAGGCCGGGACCACCTGGATCTCCAGATCCAGCCGCTCGCCGTTGGGCAGGGTGCGGAAGCCCTCGTCGTCCCGCTCGGTCAGGCCGATGGCGTCCAGCATCTCGTTGGCCTTGGCCACGTCGTGCTCCGTGTACTTGAAGGCCCACTCGTCCCCGGGGTAGTAGGGGTGGTTGGGCGCAGGCACGGGCTGGCGGGCCTGTCCCAGCCCCAGGAAGGCCAGCTCCTTGATGGCTTCCCGGTCGATGGCGTAGGAGAGGGCGATGCGGAAGTCCCGGTTGCGCAGGAGCTCACCCACGGCTGGATCCTTGGCGATGTAGGTCTGGTTGAACATGAGCACTGCATCGGAGCCGCCGAAGGTGGGCCAGGTGACCACCCGATAGCCGCCCTTGTCCTCGTTCTCCTTCAGCACCGGGTAGTTGCTCATGCTGATGTGCCGACCCTGCATGTCGATCTCGCCGCCCACCGCGGCCAGGTTCAGGGCCTCCTTGTCCGCGAAGAAGGTGAAGCGCACCTCGTCGATGTAGGGGAGCTGGTTGCCCTCCGCGTCCACCGCGAAGTAGTAGGGGTTGCGCTTGCTCACGAACACCTGGTCCGAGACGGTGGAGCCATCCGGCACCCAGGCCGCGGTGCTGGGACGGTT
>WGCB01000463.1 GCA_015494005.1 Caldilineaceae bacterium | reverse complement strand
TGCCTGCCTTGGTAGGAAGGGGACCAGGCAGGCATCTGGGGTAGGATCGGGGCAGCCATAGGCTGACAACTATATTTTAGCACCTTACCAAAGCCTCTGTCAACCAAGGTCGAAAACGATTTTTTGCGCCTTCCGGCCCTATAGATTACAGCTGGTTGACGCCAACCGCCCTGCCCATCCTTTGTGCATCCCGCACCCGATTATGGTACCATTGTCCGGGCAAAAGGCCGGCGTATATCGCTCCCGAAAGCCTGGCCAAACAGGCAGCGCTTTCCCTCTGCTCCGCCACCCGGTCGCTCGCTCCAGTGCATGTCCGATCCAGTGCAGAGGTGCCCCGCGTATGTCCAACCGACGCCAGCTGACCATCATTTTCCTCATCATCTTCGTCAACCTCATCGGCTTCGGGATCATCATCCCCATCCTGCCCTTCTACGCAGAGTCCGTAGGCGGCACCCCCTTCCAGATCGGCCTGCTTTTCGCCTCCTACTCCATTGCCCAGATCCTGGCCTCGCCCATCCTGGGCAGCTGGTCGGATCGCATCGGCCGCCGCCCGGTGCTCCTCTTCAGCCTGCTGGGGACGGTGGTCAGCTTCGTGATGCTGGCCCTGGCCAACTCCCTCTTCCTGCTCTTCGCCGCCCGCATCCTGGACGGCCTCTCCGGGGGCAACATCTCCACGGCCCGGGCCTACATCAGCGACGTGACCGAGGAGAAGGACCGGGCCAGGGCCTTCGGCATCATCGGCGCCGCCTTCGGGCTGGGCTTCATCCTGGGTCCGGCCCTGGGAGGGCTCCTGGGCCAGATCAACAGCGCCGCACCGGCCTGGGGTGCGGCGGTCCTGGCCTTCATCGCCCTGCTCCTCACCTACTTCCTCCTGCCCGAGACCCGCCACCGGGTCCAGGCAGCCCGGCCGGCCCCTTGGCGGGACATCCCCCAGCTCCTGCGCCGGCCTGTCCTGGGACAGCTGCTCACCATCGACTTCCTCTACTGGGCCTCCATGGCCGTCTACCAGACCACCTTCACCCTCTTCGCCGCCGTCCGCTTCGATTTCGGCATCACAGAAGTGGGCTACGTCTTGGCTTTCGTGGGCTTCATCGGTGTCATCGTCCAGGGGATGCTGGTGGGTCCCATCGTCCACCGGCTGGGGGAGAAGCGCACCCTGATCCTGGGACTCTTACTGGCGGCCGGCGGGCTGGGCGCGGCCAGCTTCATCTACAGCGTGCCCCTCTTCGTGACCGCGCTGGTGCCTGCCGCCATCGGAGCGGCCCTGGCCTCCCCATCCCTGGTGGCTCTGCTCAGCCAGGCCGGCGGGCCGGAGGAGCAGGGGCAGGTCCAGGGGGTGAACAGCGCCCTGGAGAGCCTGGGACGCACCGTGGGGCCCATCTGGGGCAACGGCATCCTGGGGGCCCTGGGCGAGGGGATGGCCTACCTTTCCGCCGCGCTGACCCTCCTGCTCCTGGCCTTCCTGACCCTGCGCCTGGACGTGGCCCGGCTGCGCCAGCGAGGAGGGCCAGCCTCTGCCCCGCAGGAAGCCCCCAAGCCCGCGCCCCAGGCCCCAGGCTCCTAGCCGGCCGCCTCTGCCCCTTCCTCGTCCACCAGCTCCAGCTCCTCGATCAGCCGCACCAGATCCGTCCGGGTGACCACGCCGATCACCCGCTCCTCCTGCACCACGGCCAGGAGGAAGACCGCAGGATCCAGCATGCGCTCCAGCGCCTCTTCCACGCTGGCTCTCGGCTCGATGGTCTCCACCTGGGTGCTCATGAGCTGCTCCGCGTTGATGGCCAGGATGTGGCGCACCTGCTCCTTGTAGCGACGGTACTCCTCCAGGCTCACCGGGATCAGGCCGGAGAGGATGGCCAGGTACTGGGGCGGTTTCACCGGCGCGTGGCGCTCGATCAGGTCGATCTCCGTCACCACGCCCAGGGGCCGGTCGGATTCATCCACCACCGGCACGCCGCTGATCTGGTGCTCCCGCATGATGCGGGCGATCTCCCGGATGCGGGTCTGCGGCTTCACGGTGATGGCCGGGCTGCTCATGATCTGTTCAACGGTCTTGGGCATGGATGGGGTAGGCATGGGATCCTCCTGGTAGCGGTCGGATGGGCAACTGGCGTGGATGAAAAAAGCCCCAGGGGATCCTGGGGACGACGGGCGCTGCACTCTCAGCCGTTCGATCTCGGTTCGCTAGGGCAACTGGGTGGGAACCCGCCGGTCGGGGTGTGGATCGGGCAGGACTCGAACCTACAACCAAGGAGTTATGAGCTCCCTGCTCTGCCATTGAGCTACCGATCCAAAACGGAGGAGCGGGTAGCGGGAATCGAACCCGCATCTTCTGCTTGGAAGGCAGATGCTTTACCATTAAGCTATACCCGCAAAGTGGTCGGGGAGAGAGGATTTGAACCTCCGACCCCAGCGCCCCAAACGCTGTGCGCTGCCAGACTGCGCTACTCCCCGACGCCACTCCATTGTACTGAAAAGCCCAGGAAAGGTCAAAAGAAACCGGCTGGAAGGGGTCAAGGCACCCAGTCCAGCTTGTGGATCAGCCAGTCCTCCAGCACCCCGGTGATCTCGGACAGGGGCTGGGCCGCCCCGCCCGAGATGGGCTTGATCCAGATCTTCCAGCTGCCGTCCCGGTTGCTCAGGAAGGCCACCCGAGTGCCGTCTGGGCTCACCGCGGGTAGGCCGTCGATGGCCGGGTTGCTGGTCATGCGCACCACCACGCCGGTGGCCACCTCCAGCCGGTAAAGCTCCCAGTTGCCGTCCCGCTCCGGGCTCATGAAGACCACGTAGCGGCCATCCGGGGACCAGGTGGGCCGGGCGTCGCCGGGCACCAGGGTCAGAGGCGCCCGCTCCGTGCCGTCGCTGGCCATGGTCCACAGGCCGCAGCGGTTGCCCTGATCGTCGCAGCCCCGGAAGACGATGCGGTCCTGGCTGGGATGCCACTCCGGATCCTGGCCGAAGCCCAGGCTGGAGCCATTGTCCTGGCCGTCGGCCCAGGCCACGTAGATCCGCCAGCGCCGGTCCCCCTCCCGCTGGCTGGCGAAGACCAGGCGATCCCCCTGGGGATTCCAGCTGGGCAGGTGATCCTCCGCGAAGGTGGTGAAGCGCAGGCGCAGGTCCGTGGCCGGGTCGAAGCTGCCCAGGCCGATGAGATCTCCCCGGGTGCTGCGGAAGGCCAGGCGCTGCCCGTCCCCTCGCAGGGCGGGCTGCATGGCGTCCGCCACCAGGGAGACGGGCCGCACGTTGGCCGTCACTGGCTGGGCGTAGATGTGGTAGCGGCCGTCCACCACATCTTTGGACGAGTAGAGGATGCGGCCGGTTCCCAGGCTTCCCACGGCCACCGGCGTCCCGGAGGTCTCCGGCCCCGGCGTGCCCGAGGGCAGGGCCTCTGGGCTGCTGGCCCCCTGCTCGCACAGGAGCCGGTACTCCCCCTCCTTCTCTGCCACTCCCGGCGCGTTGAGCACCGCCAGGGCTGCCGCGTACTCCTCCGCGGCCTGGCACCAGTCCCCCTGACGGGCCAGGCTCTCCCCGTACTCCAGGTGAGCCTTCTGCAGCCGCTGGCGCACGTCCCGGTAGTTGGGGTTGCGCTGGTAGAGGTCGTCCAGCAGGCGGATGACCTGGGGCCAGTCCGCGTACCAGTAGGTGAGGGCGTCCACGTACTGGGCCGTCACGTCCCGGACCGTGCGGATCTCCACTGCATCTGGGCGCAGGGCCAGGGCCTTGTCGAAGAGGTTGACCGCCTCCTCCAGGCGACCGGCGTTGCTCTTCTCCGTGCCCAGGCTCACGTAGGCGGTGTAGAGCATCTCCTCCACCTGATCCGGGTGGAAGTTCGGGTCTGTGGCCTGGACCTGGAGGAGGCGCTCGATGGCGGCTTCCCAGTGGCCGGCGTTGTAGAGGGCCTGGGCATCGGCCCAGATCACCTCCAGGGGATTCATGGGCGTGGGGGTGGGCGTGGGCTGGACCGGCGTGGGCAGCCCTGGCGCTTGGCCGCCCTCCGCCCCGGCCAGGAGCTGGCGCATACCCGCCAGGGCGTCCGGGTTCTCCGGGTCCAGGACCATCACCTGCTGGTACTCCAGCAGGGCGCCTTCCAGATCCCCCTCGGCCCGCAGATCCTCGGCCCGCTGCAGGTGGATGGCGATCTGCTGCTGGCGCTGGAGCTGCTGGCGCACCAGGCCGTCCCGGTAGCCGCGAACCACGGCGAAGGAGAGGACAGCCAGGCCCAGGACGGTGATCAGCCCCACTGCCCACCAGAAAAAGCGAGATCGGTTCGGCGCCGCGTGCGGTTCTCGGTTCATGGATTCATCTCGGGCAGCCGGTCAGCGCAGGGGACCGGCGTAGCTGTAGCGGAAGAGAGAGTGCCCCTGGCTGTCCTGGAACTCCACAGTCACCGGTCCGCTGGCAGGCAGCATCGAGGCCGGGGCCAGCAGGCCGTTGAAGGGAGCGTCCGGGCTGGTCTTCACTGGCTGCCGGGCCAACTCCCCGGCCTCCGTGGAGAGCACCAGGGCCCCGTCCATGGGCCGGGTGGGGTAGAAGCCCAGCTCCAGGCCCTCGGGCCC
>WGCB01000462.1 GCA_015494005.1 Caldilineaceae bacterium | reverse complement strand
CTGTTCCTGGGGCTGGCCGGCGCCTGCCTGGAGGGCTCCGCCACCGCCGTGGCCCAGGCCCGCTCCGGGACAGTGCCGCCGCCTCCCCAGATCGCCGGCTGTGACGTCTTCCCCGGGGACAACATCTGGAACACGCCGGTGGACTCTCTCCCGGTGGATCCCAACTCCGCCGCCTACATCGCCACCATCGGCCCGGACCGGAACCTGCACCCGGACTTCGGCTCCGGCACCTGGGACGGCGGCCCCATCGGCATCCCCTACGTGGACGTGCCCGGCAGCCAGCCCAAAGTGCCGGTGAGCTTCTACTACGGGGACGAGAGCGACCCGGGCCCCTACCCCATCCCCACGGACGCGCCCATCGAGGGCGGCCCGAACAGCGACGGCGACCGGCACGTGCTGGTCCTGGAGCGGGAGAACTGCCTCCTCTACGAGATCTTCGACGCCACGCCCCAAAGCGACGGCAGCTGGACCGGCGGCTCCGGCGCGGTCTTCGACCTGAAGAGCCATGCCCTGCGCCCGGCCGGGTGGACGTCCGCAGACGCGGCGGGCCTGCCCATCCTGCCCGGCCTGGTCCGCTACGACGAGGTGGCCAGCGGCGAGATCCGCCACGCCCTGCGCTTCACCGCGCCCCAGACCCGCCGGGAGTACGTCTGGCCGGCCCGGCACTTCGCCTCCAGCCTCACCGGCAGCCAGTACCCGCCCATGGGCCAGCGTTTCCGGCTCAAGGCGGACTACGACATCAGCGGCTTCTCGCCCCCGGTCCAGGTGATCCTGCAGGCCCTGAAGCGCTACGGCATGATCCTGGCGGACAACGGCTCGGCCTGGTTCATCTCCGGTGTGCCGGACGAGCGCTGGGACAACGACGTGCTGCGGGAGCTGCGCCAGGTCACCGGGGAGCACTTCGAGGCCGTGGACGTCTCCTCCCTCATGCTGGACCCGGACTCGGGCCAGGTGCGCGGCGCGGCCCCAGGCTCGCAACGCCTCTACCTGCCTTTGGTCCAGCGGCGGTGAGGCCGGGCAAGTTGCCTTGCGAAGTTGTTTGACAAGTGTGCCCACCCCTTCTATAATCGAAGCACCCCCCTTTCTCTCCAACCCTTCTTTCAGGCACGTCATCGGCGGCCTGAGAAGATCCACCACCCGTTGGTTCATCGCCGTGGCCTAGCCATCCCCGGGCTCCGTCGCTCCCCATGACCGACTCTCCAGACGTTTGAGCCGCCCTGTTTTTCACTTTCCTGCATTTCCCACTTTCTCAAAGAGGAGGAATCCCATGCAGAAACGTCACACCTGGCTGTTGCTGAGCGTGCTGATCGTGGCCGCCATGCTCCTGACCGCCTGCCCAGCCGGAGCCCCGGCCCAGCCCGGGGAAGCGCCGGCGGAGGCCCCCGCGGAGGAGGCCGCGCCCGCCCCTGCCGAAGAGGCGGCGCCAGCGGAGTTCGAGCCCCTGGTGGTCAGCGCAGAGTGCAAGAACAACAAGGTCAAGGAGATCGCGGCCCTGGACGAGATGACCGTCCAGGTGACCATGTGCAAGCCGGATCCGGCCTTCCTGGCCAAGATCGCCTTCACCCCCTTCTTCATCCAGCCCCGGGAGTGGATCGAGGAGACCGGCGGCACGGGTGAGATCCTGGAGCACCCCATCGGCACTGCGCCCTACATGATCGAGAGCTGGAACCGAGGCGACAAGATCATCTTCAAGCGCTTCGACGACTACTGGGGCGAGCCGGCCAAGACCGAGACCCTGGTCTTCCGCTGGGCCACGGAAGGCGCGGCCCGCCTCCTGGAGCTCCAGGCCGGCACCGCGGACTACATCACCAAGCTGAGCCCGGACGACTACGACACGGTGAAGAACGATCCCAACCTCCAGTTCCTGCCTGTGCCCAACCCCAACATCATGTACCTGGCCATGACCAACACCTTCGAGCCTTGGGGCGATGTGCGGGTGCGCAAGGCCATCGCCATGGGCATCGACCGGCAGCGGATCGTGGACAACTTCTACCCGGACGGCTCGGAAGTGGCCTCCCACTTCACGCCCTGCTCCATCCCCAATGGCTGTGTGGGTGAGCCCTGGTACGACTTCAACCTGGAGGAGGCCAACAAGCTCCTGGACGAAGCCGGCCTGACCAAGGACGAGAACGGCATTCGCTTCAAGACCGCCCTCTACTACCGGGACGTCTTCCGGGTCTACCTGCCGGAGCCGGGCCTGGTGGCTGTGGAGATCCAGAACCAGCTGCGGGAGAACCTGGGCATCGACGCGGACGTGGTGGTGATGGAGTCCGGCGAGTTCATCGCCGAGTCCACGGCAGGGAACCTGGATGGCCTCTACATGCTGGGCTGGGGCGCGGACTACCTCCACGTGACCAACTTCCTGGACTTCCACTTCAGCCGCTCCAATCCCCAGTTCGGTGAGCCCTTCCCGGAGATCTACGAGGTGCTGGAGGAGGCCTCCACCATCGCCGATCCCGAGGAGGCCCGGCCTCTCTACGAGAAGGCCAACAACGCCATCCGAGATCTGGTGCCCATGGTGCCCATCGCCCACGGCGCCCCCGCGGACGCGGCCCGAGCCGATGTCCAGAACGCCAAGGCCGCGGTCCTGGGCCCGCCGGATCTCTGGACCTTCGTCCCCGGCGACCGGGACTCCCTGGTCTACCTGAAGGCGGCTGAACCCATCAGCCTCTACTGCATGGACGAGACGGACGGCGAGTCCTTGGACGCCTGCAAGATGGTGACCGAGGGGCTCTACAAGTACAACGCAGACGGCGACGCGGTGCCCACCCTGGCCACCTCCTGCGAAGCCAACGACGACGCCACCGTCTGGACCTGCCACCTGCGAGAAGGCGTGAAGTTCCACGACGGCTCTACCCTGGACGCCAACGATGTGGTCCGCTCCTGGGACGCGGGCCTGAACGCGGCCAGCCCCTACCACGTGGGCAACACCGGCGCCTTCGAGTATCCGTCCTACCTGTTCGACTCCCTGATGAACGAGGAATAGGTTCCTTTTGGCTGGGTGAAGCGGCTCTTGCGGGGATGGGGATCGGGATGCCGGTCCCCATCCCCCAGGCCCTTCCTCTGTGACGCAC
>WGCB01000461.1 GCA_015494005.1 Caldilineaceae bacterium | reverse complement strand
GGCAAGGGCCCTGCCAGTTGCTTTTCCCAGTAGCGCCAGAGTCGTTCGCCTTCCGGGCTGTCCAGCAGCGCCCGCTGGCCTTCCACGAAGTCCCGGTAGGTGTAGCGGAGGGGCTTCAGCTTGGCCGTTTTCCCCTGGGTCGAGGCGTTGTAGAGCTGGATCCACTCGTGGATGATCAGGGCCAGGGACCAGAGGTCGGTGATGGTGTGGTGCTGGATCAGGAGCACCAGATGGTGATGGGGCGAACGGCTGAAGATCCGCACCCGGGCCAGGGGGCCCTGTTCCAGGTCGAAGGGGCGGTAGATCTCCCGGTCCAGGCGCTGCTCCAGATCCCCCTCGCTCCAGGTGGAGACATCCTCCACCTGGAAATCCACGGCCATGTGCTGATGCACCTGTTGGGCCGGTTCCCCGTTGATGACCGTGAAGGTAGTGCGCAGCGCGGGATGGCGTTCCACTAGCTGCTCGAAGGCCTGGCGGAAGGAGGCCATGTCCAGGGGATTCCGGATCACCGCACCGTGGGCCACGTTATAGGCGGCGCTCTCGGGCATCAGCCGCTGGACAAACCAAAGCGCCCGCTGGCCGTAGGAGAGGGGATACTCTTCCACGACGGCGGGCGCTACGGTCATCGGGGTCATCTGAATCGTCCTGGAGAAGCCGTTCAGGTTCTTGGTCATCGTTCGTCCCTTCGCCGCGAGGGCCGCGGCAAACTGCGTTGCAATGGCGGCAATGGATATTGTGACAAAACCTCAGCTGCTGCGTTTCATCTTGTGGAACCGGTAACGGCCGACTCTCCCCAGAGATCAGGAGGTGGCACGTCGGTCAGGGACAAGGGGCTTGGCGAGGCAAGCCGCGGGCCCTGGGCGCTTCAGGCTGTGTGGTTTTGTCAATAGTTTGGGCGTACGAGCCGGTGTCACCCAGTGCGATGTCTCTGCAGGGATCGGTTGGTTCGAGAACGGTTGCCGTGTCACATAAGCGTGATGGTGATGGCTTCGATGGAGTGACACTGGCAGGTTGACACCGGTGGTGTGGTATGGAGGCTGAAACCTTAGCGATTCTCAGTGTTTCTAGGCGTAATGACGATTTGACACGAGGTGCAGAAGGAGTACAATAGCAGACAGCCACAGAGATGCAGCCTACCGTATCCGGTGCAGACTGCTCTCTGCGGTCCGCTGAATCACTGTTGGACGTTGGCGGCGTGAACAGTGATTTGGCTTCCTGTGCCGGGCCAGCCGTTTGCACGGCTGGCCCTTATTCATTTGCTTGTTCGAAAATCATCCCCGTGGGAAACGATTGAAAAGTCCCTCCCACGCACCCTCTATGCGTTATCAAGTATAGGAAAATCTACCTAGGCTGTCAACGAACCGGTATTACAATCTTGTTAAAATTAACGGGACAAACGTTAAAATTTCGCGAGAATTCCATGTGAATCCCCACGCTTCCCCTACGTTTCGCCTACGCATGTCCTGGAGCGGGATTTAAACTGGTTTAGGCTCCATCCCCTAACTTTTTCACCCCGGCTTCCCTTTCCCTGCCTTCTTTTTCTGAGCCCTTCTTTTCTGCGGCGTCTGGGGGCTTGGCCATCGGACGCCTCACTCCTGGGGCTTGATGGTCACCGTGGCCGTCATGTTCCAGCGCAGGCGCGGATCCTGCTCCAGGGGCTCCACCATGACCGTGTAGATGATGTCCCCCTGCTTGTTCTCCCCCACAGAGCGGATGCGGCTCACCACGCCTGGCAGGACCAGCTCCGGGATGGCGTCGAAGGTGATCTCCGCCGAATCCCCCACCTGCAGCCGCACCACGTTGAGTTCCGTCAGGTCCGCGGTCTCGATGAGCCACTTGGAGACGTCCGCGAACTGGATGATGGGCTCCCCGGCCACCACCTGCTCCCCCACATTGACCTTGATGGAGGCCACCGTGCCGGAGAAGGGGGCCCGCAGCTCCGTCTCGGCCAGGGCGGCTTCCGCCTCCATGAGGGCCGCCACGGCCACGGCCACCTCGGCCTGGGCCGCGGAGACCGCCTCGGGGCGCGAGCCGCTGGCCAGCAGATCGTACTCGGCCTGGGCTCGGCGCACCTCTGCTTCCGCCCCGGCGATCTCGCTGGCGCTCACCGGCGCTCGCAGCTTGTCCAGCTCGGCCTGGGCTTGCTGGACCTTGGCCCGGGCCGCGGCGATCTCGTCGTCCGTGGGGCCCCGCAGCAGGGACTCGTAGCGGGCTTTGGCCGCTTCGTACTCGTTAGTGGCCTGTTGCAACTGCACCGACTCGGGCAGCATGGCGATGTCCGTGCGCCACTTCACCTGGTCGTAGGCGGCCTGAGCCGCGTCTCGGGCGGCCTGGGCGTTGGCCAGCTCCGCCTGGGCCGCGATGAGATCCGCCTCGTCCGGCCCGGCCAGGAGGCGCTGCAGGGTGGCCTGGGCCGCGATGAGCGTGGCCTGGGCCGCGGCGATCTCCTCCGGTGTGGGGCCCTCGGAAAGGCGCTGGAGCTTGGCCTGGGCGGCCTCCACAGCCGCTTGGGCGGCTTCCAGCTCCTCTGGGCGGGCGCCGGCCTGGAGCTCGTCCAGCTTGGCCTGGGCCGCCTGGAGCTTGGCCTTGGCCTGGGCCACCGCGGCCTTCTGCCGGACGTTGTTCAGCCGGATCAGGACCGCGTTCTCCTCCACGTGCTGCCCTTCCTCCACCAGGATGGCGTCCACCACGCCACTGGTGGCCATGCTCAGGTCCGCGTACTGGATGGGCACCACCCGGCCGTCCGCGATGATCTGGTTGCCGGATCGCACCACGGGCAGGCTGGTGGGCTTGGGGGTCGGCTCCGTCTCGGCCACCGGGGGCGAGCTGGCCGGCAGCGGTAGCGGGGGCAGCAGGCCCTGGAGCATGGCCGCGTACGCGCCTCCGCCCAGGACGGCCAGCATGAGAATGGCGATGAGGGTTTTCTTCATGGTGAACCTCGTGCTCTTCTTTCGGAATGGATGGCTCCACCCGGCCCCTGCCAGGCGCTACTCGTAGGCCAGCACCTCGCGCACGCTCAGGCGGGAGGCGTTCCAGGCGGGCAGGAAGCTGGCCAGGGCCGAGAGCAGGGTGACCAGCAGCAGCCAGAGGCCTAGGCCGGTCACGGAGAAGGTGTAGCGCAAGGGCGTGTCGATGAACTGGCGCCCCACTTCGTCGCTGAGCAGGCGGCTCAGGGGATAGGCCAGGAGGGTGCCGGCCATCCAGCTGAGGAGGCCGATGAAGACGCCTTCGGTGATGACGATGCGCAGGATGGCCCCGTTGGTGGCCCCCACCGCCCGCATGACCCCCACCTCTCGGGTCCGCTCCAGCACGTTGATGCTCATGGTGCCCATGAGGCCCAGCCCGCCCACCAGGGCCAGGAGCACGGCCATGATCAGCAGGAAGGCCACGATGATGTCGAACTGCCCCTGGATCTGTCCCCGCAGCTCCCCGGTGGTCTGGATGGCGTTCACCCGCAGCCCCTCCTGCTCGAAGCGGCGCTCCAGGGCCTTGGCCACCTGGGCCTGGAAGAGGGGATCCGACCGCTCCGTCACCACCCGGATGCTGCTGGCCCGGCCCACCTCGCGGGTCACCTGGGCGAAGTAGGGGTAGTTGGTGTAGGCGAAGGGGCCGGCCAGGATCTCTTGGATGACGCCCACGATGCGCCAGCGGGTCTCCCGGCCCTGGATCTTCAGCACCATCTCGTCGCCCACGGCCAGGCCGGGCTCCGCGGCCAGCAGGTCGCTGTTGATGACCAGCGCGTTCTCGTCCTCCGGCAGGAGCCAGCGCCCGGCCAGGAGCACCGGCTCCATGAGCTGGGTGTCCGTGGGTGGGGCCAGGAGGACGATGTTGTCGCTCTCGCTGCCGTCGGGCCGCAGACGGCGCACCCCTGCACTGCCCCAGCTCTCCGCCAGGGTCACTCCGGGCACCTCCAGGGCCTGGCTCTCCAGCAGCTCCGTGCGGTAGCTGCGGTTGAGGTTGACCAGGATGTCGAACTGCCAGTTCTGGAAGGCCCGATCCAGGGTGCGGAGCAGGGAGGCCCGCACGCTGAAGACGGCGATGAAGATGGCCGCCGCCAGGATCAGGGTGGTCAGGGTCAGGACCAGCCGCCCCTTGCGCCGGAAGGTGTTGCGCAGGGAGAGGAGGAGGGGCCGGGGCAGTCCCCGCACCCGTTCCAGCAGGCGGTCGAACCAGCTCTGGCCGAACCCATCCCGGCCGATGCCGTAGGAGTTCAGGGCCTCCCGCACGGTGATGCGGGTGCCGGACAGGACCGGGAAGAAGGCGGCCAGGAGGGGCATGAGGATGCCCACGCCCATCTCTAGGGCCAGAACGCCCGGGTAGACCCGGAAGGGGCCGATGTCTGTGTTGAGCAGGCCGGCGCTGAAGGAGGCGATGCCCCAGGCCCCCGCCGCGCCCAGGGGCACGGCCAGGGTCAAAGAGAGGAGACCGT
The DNA here is from genome assembly GCA_015494005.1 of Caldilineaceae bacterium. Lineage (GTDB taxonomy): Bacteria > Chloroflexota > Anaerolineae > Caldilineales > Caldilineaceae > S144-5. The sequence goes on along the minus strand of WGCB01000461.1, from coordinate 4,554 downwards.
AGGCCGCCACCATGCCCATGTACATGGCGAAGATCTGGCTGCGCCGGGCGCCGATGGTCTTCATCACGCCGATCTGGCGCACCTGCTGGGTGACCAGGGCCGCGGTGGTGTTGATGACCAGGAAACCGCTCAGGGCCAGGGCCAGGACGCCCAGGGCCGTGAGGAGGAAGATCAGGGCGTTCACCTGCCGCTCCGCCCAGTGCTTGCCCGGCTCTGGGATGGTCAGCCAGTAGACCCGGCGACCGCTCTTCTCCACCTTGTCCCGCACCTCCTCGGCCACAGGGCGGATGTCCTCCCGGCTGGTGACCGGGCCGGCCACGGTGAAGAGCAGCTCGTTGAAACCCTGGGGCTCGCCCAGGGCCTCCAAGCCAGCGGAGGCGATGTAGCCCTGGGTCTGGCCGGAGAAGAAGGGAGGCACTGCGGCCACGTCGTGGACTCGGCCGACGATGGTCAAGGTGCGCTGGCGGCCGTCAGGGGCCTGGATCTGGATTTCGTCCCCCACCTCCTTGCCCAGGTAGCCCAGGGTGGCCCGTTCCAGGAAGATCTCGTCGGCCTCGGGTGGCCATCGCCCTTCCTCCACCTGGACCCGGCGGATCTGGATGGTGCGGATGTCGTCCAGGGCGGTCATCTGGATGGGCTGCCAGGTGTCCTCGCCCAGGCGCACCCGGCCAGAGACGTTGCGCCGCCCTTCCGCGGCGGCCACTCCGTCCAGGTTGCTCACCGCCTGGAGCAGCCCCTGGTCGAAAGGCTCGGTGAAGAGGGAAGCATGGCTGGGGTTGCTGGCCAGGTAGCTGGCTGTGAGGTCCTGGGTGAGGATGGCCTTGGAGCCGCTGATCATGCCCACGCCCAGGACCCCCACCGCGATGGAGATGATCACCAGCCCGGTGCGGGTCTTGTTGATCCAGAGGTCTCGGATCACCTTGCGCCAACGAGGGGCAAGGTGGACGGACACAGCAGGAACCGATTGTTCCATGGGCGCAGGTCAGCTTCCGATGGCAACTTCAGGTGGCTTGGAAAAATTGGAAGGCGACCGAAAACGGGAGCGACATCCTTGGGAAACGTCGATCGGCGCCTTCGCGTGCATCTGGGCAGATTTTCGGAACGGGCTACGGTGTTGGCAACGTTGTCCTGGAGGTGAAGAGGCTGCGTACTCCGAGGTGGCCAAACCCCATCCCGGTGGGGATGGAGGCGATAGTACCAGGGTAAGGGTACTGCGATTTGGTCCGGTTGTCAACATACGGCGCGCTTTTCGTTCCCTTTCTCCACCCATCTTGACGAAATTTTTTGGGGTTCCTTGGCCTGTGCTTCACCTCGCTTTTTCGCCCTTGTTTTCCCTCTTCTCACCGAGGACAAACACCGCCTGTCCCTTGGGCACAGGGCGCTCCGGTGTCGGTTTTCCCCCAACCATTTAAGGCACACCTTTCCAGAAACTGGAACTGGTCCCGGGCCTGCTTCGTGTTGTATTCGTGTTATAATGGTTCATGGAAACGGGACACAGTTCTTCCAGCATCGTTTTTTCCAGCGTTGGGTCCCGAGAGCCATCCGTGAGCGACGGGGGTGCGGAACATTGGTGAGGAACGGTGGCCGCCAGATGCCAGACCTGGAGGAGCATCCATGGGAATGACCCGGCGCGTGGGGCCTCGTTTGATGGTCTACGGGCTCTGGATCGGCCTGTCCGCGCTGGCCGCAGGAGCCCTCTGGCAGCTCAACTTCGGCCTGCTCACCCTGGCGGCCCTGCTCATCAATTCGTCCCTGCGCCCGCCAGGCTGGACCCTGGACACCCTGGTGGGGCTAAACAAACTCTTCGTGCTCGTGCTGGGCTCCCTCTGGCTGGGCCTAGTCATGTACTTCGAGCACCGCCTGGGCCAGGCCGTGACCGAGGACCGTCTGCTGCCCTGGGTTCTGCGCACGGGGGCCTGGCTGGTTGCCCTGGGCCTCCTGGGCTATGGCCTGCGTCTGCTGCCCGGCTAGGCTGGGCGCCTGGCGCCCCTTTCCGGGGCATCTTGATCTCGCGCATCCTGTTTTGCGCATCCTGTAAGGACAATCATGGCTGACTCCCTGCGTCGCCTCTTTCGCCGCCTCCTACGGCTGCCCCTCTTCTACAAGATCCTCTGGGCCAACGTGGCCATCGTGGCCCTGGGCGCGGTGGCTGGCACGGTCATCACCGTCTGGCACGTGGTTACCTTCCCCGCGGACATCCATTTCGAGCTCATCGCCCTCTTCGCCGTGGCCGGCTTCGTCATCAGCTTCGTGGTGAACAACTGGGTGCTGAAGCGGGCCCTGGCTCCCCTGGATCGCCTCCAGGACGCGGTGGACCGGGTCCGCCAGGGCAACCTGCGGGTGCAGGTGCGCAGCGGGCCGGTGAGCGACGAGCGTTTCGACCGCCTCATCGAGACCTTCAACAGCATGCTGGCCACCCTGGAGCAGGACGCGGAGAAGATGCGCCACCTCTCCCGGCTCATCCTCCAGGCGCAGGAGGACGAGCGGCAGCGGGTGGCCCGGGAGCTCCACGACGAGGCGGCCCAGGCCCTGACCTCCCTCCTGGTGCACCTGCGCCTGGCCGAGCGCTCCCAGAACCCGGAGGAGCTGCGCCAGCGGATCCACGAACTGCGGGAGCTGACTGCAGCCGCGCTGGAGGATGTGCGCCGGGTGGCCCTGGATCTGCGGCCCAAGATCCTGGACGACCTGGGGCTGGCCGCGGCTTTGGAGTGGCGGGTGGAGGAGTTCGAGAAGGCCCACCAGGTTCGGGCCAGCCTCCACGTGGAGGGGGTGACCCAGCGGCTGCCCCGCATGTTGGAGTTGGTCCTCTACCGGGTGGCCCAGGAGGCCTTGACCAATGTGGCCCGCCACGCGCAGGCCAGCCAGGTGGCTGTGACCCTGATCCAGAGCGACGGCCAGGTCCTGCTCCGGGTGGCGGACGACGGCGTGGGCTTCGATCCGGCCCAGGTGGACGAGGCCTCCGACGGGCTGGGGCTGCTGGGCATGCGGGAGCGGCTGGCCATGGTGGGCGGTGAGTTCCTCCTGGAGTCCGCGCCGGGCCAGGGGACCCAACTGACCGCCCGCATTCCCCTGGACGCCTTCCACCTGGCCCGGGTCCTGTTCCAGGAGGGGAGCTCGAACGGCCCCCTTCACGATGCTGAACCGGCCTCGTCCCTCGCGTCCCCGGGGCCCACGCCCCAAAGTGACCTGCCTCAAAGTGACTTGTCCCAAACTGAACCGGAGGAGATCCGTGCCCAAGATTCGCGTCCTGCTGGCGGATGACCACCCGGTGGTGCGGGTGGGGTTGAAGGCCCTCATCGGCCTGGAGCACGACATGGAGGTGGTGGGCGAGGCAGCCAACGGCGTGGAAGCCGTGGAGCTGACCCGGCGGCTGGCCCCGGACGTGGTGGTCATGGACATCTCCATGCCCGAGATGGACGGCATGGAAGCCACCCGGCGCATCCGGGACTGCTGCCCGGACGTGCACGTGCTCATCCTCACGGTCCATGCCCAGGAGCGCTACCTCTTCCCGGTGCTGCGGGCTGGCGCCTCCGGCTACGTGCTCAAGTCCACGGTGGACACCCAGCTCATTGACGCCATCCGCACGGTGGCCCAGGGGGGCGCCTTCCTCTACCCGGAGGCGGCCCGCATGCTCCTGGAGGACTACGTGCAGCGCCTGGCCAACGGCGGCAATCTGGACGCCTACGAGACCCTGAGCGAGCGGGAGCGGGAGGTCCTGAAGCTCTGCGCCCTGGGCCACACGGCCAGCCAGATCGGGGAGCAGCTCTCCATCAGCCCCAAGACCGTGGAGACCTACCGCACCCGCATCATGCAGAAGCTGGGCCTGCACAGCCGGGCCGAGCTGGTGAAGTACGCCCTGGCCCGGGGCCTGCTGACCGAGTACACCTAGGTCGGCAGGGCGGACCTGCCCGGTCACCGCCCGCCTGGCCTTTCCCTGCAGGTCTTTCCCTCCTCTGACCCTGTATCCTTGTACCCCTCGGACCCTGCACCGTCCATCACGGTGTAGGGTTTTTTCGTGCCGATCTGTCAAACTTCCCCTGATTTTCCCCGACCCCGCTCCTTGCTATCCTGCAGGTGGAACCGAGTGTTCGCGATGAAGGGAGGATATCCATGCGGATTCGCCTGCTGGTTGCATCCACCGATCCGGAGTGCCACACGTTGGTGCGATCCATGCTGAACGAGGCGCTCTGCCTGATTCCCCAAGATGTGATGACCCACGTGGTGCACAGCCGCCAGGAGCTGGAGGAGCGGCTGGTCCTGGAACAGGATGACATCGTCTTTCTGGACTGGTCCATCGCCGGGCCGGAGACCCCCGGGCTGGTCCGGACGCTCCTGAAGCAGCACCCTCGCCTGCGCATCGTGGCCCTGTTGCCCCTGCACCTGCGCCAGTACCGCCAGGCCGTCTGGGAGGCAGGCGCCTGCAACGGCATGCCCCGGGAGCACATGGACCAGGAGTGGCTGTCCAGCATGCTCTGCGTCATGCAGCGCTCCATGGAGCGGGAGGCCCAGCTCGCCCAGTTGGCCGAGGGACGGCCCGGCTCCCGGCCCTCCGAT
>WGCB01000460.1 GCA_015494005.1 Caldilineaceae bacterium | reverse complement strand
GCCCTGTTGGTGGAGACCAACATGATCGAGTACGAGCGGCACCGGCGCCGGGCCAAAGCCTTCCGTCGGGCCGTGCGCTGGCTGCAGGAGATGGCGGTCCGGGGTGAGATCGAGAACGCCGAGTCCCTGAGCGGCTTCGGCCCGCTGGACGGGGTCTACCTGGTGGACGAGAACCAGTGCGTGGTCTACATGAGCGGCATCGCCACCAACCTCTACCGCACCATCGGCCTGGTCACGGACGTGCGAGGGCAGCCCATCTCCAAGCTGGAGAAGCAGGACGAGGAGCTGGTGGAGAAGGCCTTCCAGGCCCAGCGCTGCCTGGAGGTGCGCCACGAGAGCGAGGATGGCCGGGTCTGGGTGCGCAAGGTGATCCCCCTGCGCTCGCCGCCTGGGAGCTGGCAGCGGCTGCGGCGACGGTTGCCCTGGCCCGGGAGCAACTCCTCCCGGACCATCCGCCAGGTGGACGGGGCCCTGGTCCTGGTGCACAATGCCACGGAGGCGGTGCAGAAGGAGCGGGAGCTGAACGTCAAGTCGGCCATGATCCAGGAAGTGCATCACCGGGTCAAGAACAACCTGCAGACCATCGCCGCCATCCTGCGCCTGCAGGCCCGGCGCTGTCACAGCCCGGAGGCCAAGCAGCACCTGACCGACGCGGTGAACCGGGTCCTGAGCATGTCGGTCATCCACGAGTTCCTGAGCCAGGGGGAGCATCAGCCCATCAACATCCGGGACGTCTGCCAGCGCATCGTGGCCCAGGCCCAGCAGGTGGCGGTGAACCCAGGGCAGCAGATCCAGATCGCCATCAGCGGGCCCAACATCCGCCTGCCGGCTAGCCAGGCCACGGCCAGCGCCCTGGTCCTCAACGAGCTGCTTCTGAACGCGCTGGAGCATGGCTTCCCGGATCACTCGGACGGCGCCATCTGGATCGAGCTGGCGGATCTGGGAGACGCCATCCAGATCTGCATCGAGGACAACGGCCGGGGCCTGCCCCCGGATTTCTCCCTGAACAACAGCCGCAGCCTGGGGCTTCAGATCATCCGCACCCTGGTCACCGACGACCTGAAGGGGGAGATCCAGGTCCAGCCTCGAGTGGCCGTCCTGGCCCAGGCCGAAGGAGGACAGGCGGAAGGGCAGGGGGAAAGCGACAGCGCTGCCGGGCCGTTCTCCCAGGAGGTGGCTCGGGGCACCCGGGCTGTGGTGACCTTCCCGAAACGCCCGTTGAACGCGTCCTGAGGCGTGGCCAGGGGCCCTGGAGCGGCGGGGCACCCCTGGCCCCGAGTGTTTTTTGGCAAGATGTTTTCGACAGGGTGTTTTTGCAGGATGTTTTTGACAGAGTGTTTTTGACAGAGCGCTAGGTACGGTGTATATGTTGAGTTCGGCGCCGGCACAGGTTGACACGAAAGAGGCGAAAAAAGTGGAGCGCACAAGGATCATCATTGCAGACGACGAGTCCCTGATCCGTATGGACCTGCGGGAGATGCTCACCAACCTGGGGTACCTGGTGGTGGGCGAGGTGGGGGATGGCCGCAGCGCGGTGAACCTGGCCCGGGAGCTGCGGCCAGACATCGTGATCATGGACATCAAGATGCCCGACATGGATGGCATCGAGGCGGCCCGCATCCTCACCGAGGAGCGGGTGGCGCCGGTCCTCCTGCTCAGCGCCTACAGCCAGCAGGAGCTGGTCCAGCGGGCCAAGGAAGCGGGGGTGGCCGGCTACCTGGTCAAACCCTTCCGGGAGAACGACCTGACCCCGGCCATCGAGGTGGCCCTGGCACGCTTCAGCGAGTTCCGGGCCCTGGAGCGGGAAGCGAAGGATCTGGCCCAGGCCCTGGAGACCCGCAAGCTGGTGGAGCGGGCCAAGGGCATCCTCATGGACACCGAGGGGTTGAGCGAGTCCGAGGCCTTCCGCCGCATCCAGAAGATGAGCATGGACACCCGCAAGCCCATGAAGACTGTGGCCGAAGCCCTGATCCTGGCCTACCAGGTGGGCAAGCGCTGATTCCAGGCACGACCAACACGGGGGCAGGAGCAGGCATGAAGCTCTCCATCATCATGCCGGTCTACAACGAAAAGACCACCCTGGAAGAGATCGTGCGCCGGGTGCGGGCCGTGGATCTGACCGTGGACCAGGGCCAGAGCAACGGGCTCCTGAACGGGCCGGTGACCCTGGAGCGGGAGATCGTCATCATCGACGATGGCTCCACCGACGGCACCCGGCAGATCCTGGACCGGTGGAAGGCAGAGAAACCCAAGGACATGCGCATCATCTACCATGCCCAGAACGGCGGCAAGGGCGCGGCCCTGCGCACCGGCTTCCTGCACGCCTCCGGGGACATCCTGGTGATCCAGGACGCAGACCTGGAGTACGACCCCCGGGACTACGTGCGTCTCCTGGAGCCCATCCTGGAGGGGCGCACCGCGGTGGTCTACGGCAGCCGTTTCCTGGGCGGCCCCCGCTCCGCCATGAGCCTGGCCCACACCCTGGGCAACAAGGGGCTCACCTGGCTGACCAACCTCCTCTACGGCACCATCCTCAGCGACATGGAGACCTGCTACAAGTGCTTCCGCCGGGACGTCATCGCGGGGATGGAGCTGCGCAGCCGGGGCTTCGAGATCGAGCCGGAGCTCACCGCCAAGATCCTCAAGCGGGGCTACACCATCTTCGAGGTGCCCATCAGCTACAACGGCCGGGAATTCCATGAGGGCAAGAAGCTGACCTGGCGGGACGGCTTCAGCACGGTGGCCGCGCTGCTCAAGTACCGCTTCCTGGACTGATGGGCAGCGCACCGGCCGCCCTGGGGCCCGGCTCTCGGGCCCCAGGAGACTCCTCCCTGCATCCCCTTCGACTTCCCAAAATTCGTCTCCGCTGGCCCCTGCTGGCCTGGACGGCCATCCTGCTCCTGGCCCTGGGGTTGCGGGCCCTCCTCTGGGACGCCTTCCCCTTCCGGGAGGACGAGGCCATCTACAGCACCTGGGCCCTCCAGGCCTGGAACGGGGATCTTTTTCTCCTGAGGGACTGGCCGGACAAGCCACCCCTCTTCTTCTGGATCCTGGGCGGGGCCTTCCGCCTCTTCGGCCCAGGGGAGGGGACGGCTCGCTGGCTCAACATCCTGGCCAGCACGGCCACCATCCCGGTGACGGCCCTCACCGCCCGGCGCCTCTGGGGACAGTGGGCTGGCTGGGCCGCGGGGCTGGCCCTGGCCCTGAACCCCTTCGCCATCAGCTTCGCTCCCACCGCCTACACGGACCCCGTGCTGGTCCTCTGGGGCAGCCTGGCCCTCCACGCCGGGGTGAGCCGCCGGGGCTTCTGGGCCGGGCTCTGGCTGGGCGCGGCCATCATGACCAAGCAGCAGGGCCTCCTCTACGCGCCCCTGATCCTGGGGCTGCTCTGGGCCACTGGGCGGCCAACCCGGGAGGCCTCCCTGGCTCGCCGGGCCCTGCCGCCGCTCCTGGGCCTGGCCCTGATCGCCGGCCCCGTCCTCCTCTGGGACAGCCTGCGCTGGTC
>WGCB01000459.1 GCA_015494005.1 Caldilineaceae bacterium | reverse complement strand
GGCCCGTGCGCCGGATGTAGAGGAAATATCCCCCTACCAGGAGCAGCCAGAAAAGCAGGGCCACCAGCTTGCGGCTCTGTAACCAGAGACGAGCTGAGGGCTGGGATTGTTTCACCCGGGATTCTTCCGCGACAGGATCCAGGGCCTGTTCAGAGGGATTGGCAGACATGGGCACCGTCCGAGGGTGGGAGGATGGAGTCGAATAGGTCGGGAGCAGGGCTCACAGGTGTCGGACCGCCCACCAGACCCGCTGGGCCGCAGTGACGAAGACCAGCGCGCCCATGGCCCAGAAGAGGGGTCCCACGGCCTGGGGCAGGAGGAAGAAGAGGCTGTAAAAGAGCACCGTCTCCGCCCCTTCGATGAGGCCTGGGGGCATCTCCAGGCTGGTGAGCCGGGAGGAAGTGCGCCGCCGCTTCTCCAGCAGGGCCGCCAGCAGGGTCCAGGAGAGGGCGTTGATCTGGAACGAGGCCAGCAGGAAGATCAGGGCCCAGATCCGGGCTGGCGCCGGGTCGGCCACCACGAAACTGATGGGCACGGCCAGGTAGACCAGGAAGTCCAGCATCAGGTCCAGGTAGCCGCCCAGGTCGCTGCCCCGTCCGTGGAGCCGGGCGGTCAGGCCGTCCAAGCCGTCCAGCAGCCGGTTGCCCAGCCAGAAGGCCAGGCCCCAGCCCAGGGCCCCCTGCAGGACTGCGCCGGCGGAGAGCAGGCCGATCCCCGCGCCCAGGAAGGAGAGCCAGGTGGGGTGGGTCCCGGCCAGGAAGCGTTGAGCGAAGGGCGCCAGGAGGCGGTCCTTCTGGGTGCGCAGAAGTGCATCTTTCATGGGATTTCCCGTGCAGTGTGGTTCCGGTTTTGCCCGGAGTGCCGTCACGCGGACAGGGCCGGGCAGGAGTGGACAGACTCTTTCCGTAGTGAGCCACAACCTTCTCCAGGGCACAGTAAGCCATCCTACACCGGCGCCTTCGGCTCCCGCCTCCAGCCGGGCTCAGCGGATCACCGCCACCCCGCCCATGTAGGGCCGCAGCACCGGCGGCACCACCACCGAGCCGTCCGGCTGCTGGAAGTTCTCCAGGATGGCGATGATGATCCGGGGCAGGGCCAGGCCCGAGCCGTTCAGGGTGTAGACGTACTCCGGTTTGGCCCCCTCCTCCGGACGGTAGCGGATGTTGGCCCGGCGAGCCTGGAAGTCCCGGAAGAGGGAGCAGGAGCTCACCTCCAGCCACTCCTCGCAGCCCGCGGCCCAGACCTCCAGATCGAACTTGATGGCGGCCACGAAGGAGAGATCCCCGGTGGCGATGGCCACCCGACGGTAGGGCAGCTCCAGCCGCTCCAGGAGCTCCTCCGCGTTGCGGATCAAGGACTCCAGCTCGTCCCGGCCTGTGTGGGGTTCCACGAACTTGACCATCTCCACCTTCTCGAACTGGTGGACCCGCTTGATGCCCCGCACGTCCTTGCCGGCCGAGACTTTCTCCCGGCGGAAGCAGGGGGTGGCGGCCACGTGGTAGATGGGCAGGCTGCCCGGCTCCAGGATCTCCTCCCGGTACATGTTGGTGACCGGCACCTCCGCGGTGGGGATGAGCCAGTAGTCCTCCTCCGCGTCCCGGTAGAGGACGTCCCCAAACTTGGGCAGGTTGCCCGTGCCCCACATGCAGTGGCTGCGCACCAGGAAGGGCGGGTAGACCTCGGTGTAGCCATGCTCGTTGATGTGCACGTCCAGGAACCAGTTGATCAGGGCCCGCTGCAGCCGGGCGCCGGCCCCTTTCAGGATGTAGAAACGGCTGCCCGAGAGCTTCACCCCCCGCTCCAGGTCGATGATGTCCAGCTCCTCGCCCAGGTCCCAGTGGGGCTTGGGCTGGAAGTCGAAACGGGGCAGCTGGCCCCATTCCTTCACCACCACGTTGCCCGACTCGTCCGGCGCCACAGGCACGTCCGGCTCCGGGATGTTGGGGATGCGCATCATGGCGTCGTAGAACTCCTCCTCCACCTGGCGCAGCTCCGCCTCCAGGGCCTCCAGCTCCTGGCCGATCTCCGTCATCCGAGCCTTCAGGGCGTTGGCCTCCTCCTTCTTGCCCTCCCGGAAGAGGCGACCGATCTCCTTGGAGCCCTTGTTCCGCTCCGCGCGCAGGGCCTCCACCTTGGCCAGGAGTTCCCGTCGCCGCTCGTCCAGCTCCAGGGCCTTCTCCCAGGGCGCGTCCGTGGCGTTGAGCTTGCGCATGGCCTCGGCCAACGCCTCCCGATTCTCTCGCATCCACTTGATGTCCAGCATCGCACTACCTCCAGTTCCAGGCTAGGGTTGTCGCTAAGATTGTCGCTAGGATTGTTGTTTCGATCAAAAAAGCCCCTCCATCCTGTTCAGGACGAAGGGACCCCGTGGTGCCACCTGACTTCGCAGAGGGCGTTCTGCCCCCTGCCTCGTTCGAGATAACGGCTCGTTCCGCCCGGCCATTTCCTGCCGGGGACTCGGGAGGTGCTGACGTTGCCGCCTCCTGTTGCCTCGCACCCACCGGCAACTCTCTGAAAGGAGGGGAGGCAAGCCCTGGCCTCCGTCACGGTCGCTACACGTCCGGGATGGCTCCCGGATTCAGGCTGTGAAAGCGCTTTTGTGAGGCCGATCCTAGCACAGCTTTGGGAAAAAGTCAACGAATTTTTGGACGAAAATTTGGGGCAGTCGCCGGCAAGAGCAGCCCCACCTCACGGGACCGGCCACCCCTCCACACTGTTGGCCAGCTCCACCAGACAGTGCATGCCCAGGGGTGGTTCCAGCTCGAAGCTGAGGGCAGGGGAAGCAGCCAGATGGCCTTGGAGCCAGCGCTGCCAGGGGAGGGGCATGCCCACCTCCACGTCCAGCCGGGCCACCGGGGAGGGGCGTCGCCCACTCACCAGCCGGGGCAGGCTGGCCGGGTCCGTGAGCCTGGGCGGGCAGTGGTCGATCCGCAGCACCCGGAAGCTGTAGGCAGCCCGCACAGGCAGGGCAGGGAAGAGATCGGCCAGGAAAAAGCGGACCAGGGCCTCGCTCAGCACGTAGATCCGCCGGTGGATCGGCGCCAGGACCGGGACGAATCGCGGGATGACCCGGGGCACCTTGATCCGGGCGTAGGCCTGGGAAGGATGGAGCCGCCCGCTCCCCACGTCCAACGCCACCAGCAGGTTCAGGCTGTGGCTGCTGATGAAGGGGAAGGGTCGCCCAGGGTCCACGGCCAGGGGCGTGATCACCGGGAAGACCTGCTCCTGGAAGTAGCGCCGCAGCCAGGCCTGCTGCTCCCCTGTGAGCTGCTCTGGCTGGGTG
>WGCB01000458.1 GCA_015494005.1 Caldilineaceae bacterium | reverse complement strand
GCCTTCGTTCTTCGTCCTGGATCTTCTTCTCCCCGCTCATTGGACCGCCACCTCCTTCGCCGACTTCTCCGTGGTTCCCTGGGCTGTCGCCTCCTCCAACTGGATGCGCTTGCTCACCGTGCCGTGACGGCGCTGGGGCACCCGGTGATCGAACTGGCCCTGGCGGTCCGGCGACATCTCGTCGTTGAAGTAGAGGGGCACGGGCACGATGTCCACGGGCTGGCGTTTCTTGCCCCGGCCCAGAGGCGGGCAGCCCCAGGCCTGGTCCGGCGCTTCCCGGCGCTGCTCCTTGAAGTAGCCCAGGATGCCGCAGCTGAAGCAGTGCTCCCGGCAATCGTCCACCACGCCGCCCTGGTAGGTGTGCCGGTACTCCTGGGCCAGGAACTCCTTCTTCAGCCCCGCGGAGATGTGCTCCCAGGGCAGGATCTCGTCCAGGTCCCGGGCCCGGCGCGCGTACCAGTCCATGTCCAGGCCCAGCTCCTGGAAGGCCTGCTCCCAGGCCGGGAAGTTGAAGTACTCGCCCCAGGCGTCCAGCTTGGCCCCCAGCTCCCAGGCCCGCTGGATCACGTCCGCCAGCCGCCGGTCGCCCCGGGTCAGGAAGGCCTCCACCAGGGTCTCCTTGGGGTCGTTCCAGGTGAAGTAGATGCCCGGCCCCCGGAGCTCCCGCTGCAGGAGGCGAATCTGGGCCTGGATCACCGCCTCGTCCTCCATGGGCACCCACTGGAAGGGGGTGTGGGGCTTGGGCACCAGGGTGCTGACGCCCACCCGCACGTTGGCCTTGGGCCCCAGCACCCGCCGTCCCACCGCCAGCACCTCCTTGGAGAGGTCGGCGATGGCCTGGACGTCGGCCAGGGTCTGGGTGGGGTGGCCGATCATGAAGTACATCTTGATGGTGGTCCAGCCCCGGCGGTAGACCTCCTCCGCGGTCTGGAGCATCTCCTGGGAGGAGATGGGCTTGTTGATCACGTCCCGCAGGCGATCCGTGGCCGCCTCCGGTGCGAAGGTGAAGCCGGAGCGTCGCCGCCCCTGCTCCAGCAGGTCCATGAGATCCACGCTGAAGCTCTCGATGCGCAGGCTGGGCAGGCCGATGCTGAGCTTCTTGGCCCCGTGCCGCTCCATAGTGCGGCGCACCAGCTCCTCCACGTAGGTGTAGTCGCTGCTGCTCAGGCTCAGGAAGCTCACCTCCTCGAAGCCGGCCTGCTGGATCATCTCGTCCACGGCCTGGAGCACCTGCTCCACGGGCCGCTCCCGCACCGGGCGGAAGATCATCCCCGCCTGGCAGAAGCGGCAGCCCCGGGTGCAGCCCCGCATGATCTCGATGGCCGCCCGGTTGTGGACCACATCGATGAAGGGCACGATGAACCGGGTCACCGGTGGCGGCAGGACCGTCACTACCCGCTTCAAGACCGTGGCCGGCGCGTCCGGGTGGTTGGGGGTGATGGCCGCGATGGTGCCGTCCGGGTGGTATGTCACATCGTACAGGGCCGGGACGTAGACGCCGGGGATGCGGGCCAGACGCACCCAGAGATCGTAGCGGGCCGGATCCGGCCTCGGGGACTGGGGATTGGCGGTGGATGAACGCTCCAGCCGTTCCGATCTCCGCGCGCCCTGCGCTTCTCGCCAAGCCTCGTAAGCCTCAATGACCTCGAAGATCACCTCCTCCCCCTCGCCGATGACCATGGCGTCGAAGAAGGGACTCATGGGCTCCGGGTTGTAGCAGCCCGAGCCACCGGCGATGACCAGGGGATGGGCCGCGGTCCGCTCCATGGCCCGCAGGGGCAGCCCGGCCAGATCCAGCATGGTGAGGACGTTGGTGTAGAGCTGCTCGTAGGGCAGGCTGAAGCCCAGGATGTCGAAGTCCGTGACCGGATGGCGGGTCTCCAGGCCGTAGAGGGGGATGCCGTCCCGGCGCATGTAGGCCTCGAAGTCGGGCCAAGGGCAGTAGACCCGCTCTGCCAGGAGATCCGGCCGCTTGTTGATCAGGTCGTAGAGGATCATGAGCCCCAGGTTGCTCCCGCCCAGCTCGTAGATGTCCGGGAAGGCCAGGGCGATCTTGGTGCGGATGGCGGGGTCGGACCAGTCCTTCACCACGCTGTTCAGCTCGCCGCCGGTGTAGCGGGCGGGCTGGGTCACGCGATGGAGCACCCGGTCCAGGGCGCGGCTGATCTGTTTCGGGGTGTTCAACATGGCTCCCTCCTTCTCGTCTGCCAGGTAAGCGGTTCACCTGGGCGGGATTCGAACCCGCGAACTGGGATAGAATTGGGTGTGATTACGGCACAGGGATTACTTCACAGGGACTATTTCACCAGAGACTACTTCACGATGGCGTAGCAGTAGCAGTCGCTGGGCGTCTCCTTGCTGGGCCGGCGCAGCCAACGACGCAAGATCCCCTCCCGCTGCATGCCCAGCTTCTCCATGACCCGGGCCGAGGCTGGGTTCTCCACGTCACAGGTGGCCCCTACCCGGTAGATGGACTCCTGCTCCAGGGCCCAGGCCACCACCGGATGGCCCGCCTCGGTCATGATGCCCTTGCCCCAGTGAAGCCGGGCCAGGACATAGCCCAGCTCCGCCCGGTGCCCCCGGACGAAGAGGTGGATCATGCCCAGGAGCTTCCCGGTCTCCTTGTCCAGGATCACCCAGGGGTAGGAGGCGCCCTTCCGCCATTCCTCCTCGCAGTAGGCGAGAAACTGGCGGGTCTCCTCCACCGAGCGGTGGGGCGCCCAGGTCATGTAGCGGGTCACCTCTGGGTCCTGGGCATAGGCGGCGAAGATGGCCGCCGCGTCCGTGACCCGAGCCGGGCGCAGGTGCAGCCGTTCGGTCTCCAGGATCTCGGGT
>WGCB01000457.1 GCA_015494005.1 Caldilineaceae bacterium | reverse complement strand
TCCACCCGCAGTCGGTCGCCCTTCTCCACCACCCCCTGGCGAGGATAGTTGGTCCCTGGGCCCTGGCGCACGTTCAGGGCTTTGACCTGGACGATGGCCACCGGTTCCACCGCGCCCAACTCGGGGACGCCGCCCTCGGGCTCTGCCTGGGCCTCGGCTTCCTGCTGGGCCTGGAGGGCCACCATGAGCTCGGCGATGTCCTGGTCGATGTCCACCTGGAAGCTGTCCAGGATGCGCTGGAAGACGTCGAAGCTGTCGCTGTCCGGGATGGACATCTCCAGGAGGATCAGGAGGTCGGCGTCGTCCTCGGGGCTGGCCACCACCAGGGCGAAGACCGAGTTGGCCTCGCCGCAGTTCACCCACACATCGTATTCCCCGGTGTAGCCCTCCTTCTCCAGGGCGAAGCGGTCCGCGTACTCACAGTCGTCCTCGAAGGTGAGCTGGTCCAGGATCTTCCCTGCATCGGAAATGGTGCCGAACTCCTTGGAGACCCGGAAGATCATGCCTGGCTGGGACCAGTCCGTGTCATAGCTCTCCAGGTCCTCCGTGGCGGCCAGCTGCAGCCCCACGGCCTCCCCGTCCAGGGTCCAGGGCTCGAAGACCGTCTCCTGCCAGCTGGCCGGCACCTCCATGCGGATGAAGCCGAAGTCGTCCTGGAGGGTGGTGTAGCCGTCGGTCTCCTGGGTGTCGGCTTCCAGGAGCACGTCGACGTCCGGGACGAAGAAGCTGGTGCCCACGACTTCCAGGGCCTCCGCCTCCACCTTCTCCCGCATCTGGAACTCCATGATCACCAGGTATTCCTCGTCGTCGGGCACAGCCACCAGGGTGGCCAGGACCGAGCCGTCCTCGCCGCCGCACTGGGAGCCGATGTTCACCAGCCCGGTGTAGTGGAAGTCGCCCAGGGTGTTCTCGAACTCGAAGGGATCGTCCTCGTAGGTGCAGGCCTCGTAGGCCAGGATGTCCAGCAGCTCCTCCGACGTGAACTCGGTGACCAGCACCGGCGAGATGTAGAAGGAAACCCCCGAGGCATCCCAGCTCTCCTCCAGGGCCTGGATGTCCGGGGCCGCCTTGACCACGCGCCCGATGACCTGGTCGTTCATGATCCAGGGCTCGTCCTGGACATCCGTCCACTCCTCCGGCGCCAGGAAGACGATGGCCGGTGTCTCCACCAGGCGGTAGGTCAGCTCTCGGTCGCTCAGGTCCACGTAGTCCCGGGGATCGGGAAGCTCGGCCTTCTCCTCCGCCTGGGGCTGGGCCACGCTGAAGCTGGTCAGCACGTGGTCCAGGGCCTCCAGGTCGGCGTCGGAGATGAGCACCATCTGGATCTGGACCAGATACTCGCCGGTCTCCGGGGTCATGGCCAGGCTCAGGAAGAGGTTGTCCTCGCCGTCGCACTTGAGCCAGAGGTCGTAGAACCCGGTGTGGATGTCGTCCGAGTACTCCTTGCGCCCGTCGTACTCGCAGATGTTGGAGAAATCCTCCTGGTCCAGATACTCGGCCGGCGTGAACTCCTGGGCCAGGCGCTCGGACAGGCCGATGAAGAGCCCCGGTTCCGTCCAGGTGTCGTAGAAGGCCTGCAGATCCTGGGCCGCGGCGATGGAGACCCCCAGAGGCTCATCCTCCGCGTCGGTCCAGGTGCCGCCGTTGGTGTCGGCCCAGGCCGCGGGGATCTCCGCGGCGATGGTCCCGGTGTCGTCGGTCACCACCACGTACTCATCGTAGCTCACCGCGCCGGCCTGCTGGCCTTCCTCCTCCAGGGTGGCGGCTTCCGGATCCTCCAGCTGATCGAAGGCGAAGCTGGCCTCCAGGGGGCGACCGTTGATCTGTCCGGTCAGGACCTCCTGGGTGCTGGGGCGGTAGACCCGGACCTCCAGCACGTCCGTGGGATCGTGGCTGCGCAGGATGTTGCAGTAGTCGGCCATGGTGCCGTCGGTGGCCAGGAGCAGCCCCTCCATGGAGAGGATGATGTCCCCGGGCTGGATGCCTGCCTGGTCCGCGGGGGAGCCCGAGTCCACCGAGGCCACCCAGATGCCTGTGGTCTGCTCGTCCAGCAGAATGGCCTCGCCGTTGATGCCGATGGAGAGGATGTCCTTGCCCGTGGCCAGCTCCGCCACCATCTCCTGGGCCAGGTCCTTGCTGATGGCGAAGAACTGGCCGGTGGAGGAGTTGCCCGCATAGTTCACCCCCACCACCCGGCCTTCCTCGTCCAGCAGGGGGCCGCCGGAGTTGCCTGGGTTGATGCGAGCGTCGTGTTCGATGACCCGGGGCACGGAGGCCCAGGCCGTGTCGCCGCTGGCCCGGGCCTTGGAGACGATGCCCCGGGTCAGGGTGAACTCCGGGTCGCCCAGAGGAAAGCCGGCCGCGTAGACCTCCAGGCCCACCTTGATGCGCTCCGGATACCATTCCAGGTAGGGGAAGCCCTCCCCGTCGATGTCGATGACGGCCAGGTCCGCACATTCGGAGACGCCCACCACCTTGGCGCTGCGAGGTTGCTCTTCCCCGGCCAGCTGGACTTTGACGAAGGCGGCGCCGGTGACCACGTGGTTGTTGGTCACGGCCAGGCCGGACTTATCGATGATGAAGCCGGAGCCCCGGCCTGCGGTGTTGTAGCGCAGACCCTCCTCCGGGTCCACGAAGGTGCCGAAGGCCTCGATCTGGACGATGGCCTGCCGGGCCTCCTCCAGGGTTTCCACCACCGGCTTGTCCGGGTCGTCGTCCCCGGCCTGGGCCCAGGCGGGGCTGGGCAGCCCGGCCAGCAGCAGGCTCAGGAGCAATCCCAGGAGCCAGGCGTGTCGATGCAAACGATGGGAATGGGTCATGGTTTCTCCTCTCTTGGGCAGATCATGCTTGTACGGGGGTTGGTACGGCAGATTGGCGATGAAGGCGTGATGGTACGAGAGAAAACGGCGATGATAGCTGAATTCCCATCTTGAGGTCCTGCGCCAGGACGGAGAGATGGTTGAGGAAACCGAGGTTACTGGACCGAGTGGCGTCCGGCAGAGTGGCGCTCAACAGCGTCTATCCGTTCCACTGTACACCAATTGTCCAGGAAAGGCAACGGCCTTTTGCCCGCAAACTTGGCAATTTTCAGTGGGCCCGTGGTCGTCCTGGGCAGGGGAGAGAAGGCAGCTCCTCGGGCGGGAGGCACGGCCAGGATAGCCGGTTATATTTGTCTCTTGCCCCCCAATTGGCCGATTGCCTTTCCCCAGGGGACCGGGGTAGCCTGACAGGCCCAGGGGAGGCGATCCTGGGAGGCTCCGGTGGGGAAGCGTGTGGCGATGGCAGGGTTTCCGTAAATCGAACATCGGTGAAACGTACGCGCTCCGGATACTGCCCTCCTCTTCGATCTGCTACACTGGCAAGGAGTCTGCCTCGCCCAGCAGCAGTTCAACCCTGCCTCAACTTCCGATTCTCCCAGCCGATCCAGACCAGATCTCCGGTGGATGAAGTTGCTGTGGCCTGTGGATCGACTCCTGTGAATTGCACGCTATGCGTTGAATCCTGTGAGGAACGAACACCGCGTGGATCGAACCGTGTGTGGACCCAACTGCGTGGATCTAACTGCGTGGATCGAACAAGGAGGAACCAATGAGCCGACCACCATCCCCAGCGGATCGCCGTACCAAGGCCCGCCCCACTGAAGCTCGTCCCACTGGGGCCCGTCCCACTGACAAGCTCAGCCGCCGCCGCCTGCTGCGAGGCGTAGGGCTGGCCGCCGCGGTAACCGCTGCCGGGCCCCTGCTGGGCCAGCCCGTCACCCAGGCCGCGCCGCCGGACCAGGAGACCACGCCCCCTGCCATGCGCTCTCCTCGGCACCAGCGCATGTGGGCCGCGGAGGCCACCGCACCGGATCTGCCGCCTCTGGCCGTCATCGCCCTGAACCGCATGGCCTTCGGCCCTCGCCCCGGCGACATCGCCGCCTTCCAGGCCCTGGGCAGCACGGACGACGCCCGGCTCCAGGCCTACGTGGATCAACAGCTCAACCCGGACAGCATCGACGACAGCCTGTGCGACGCCAAGCTGGCGGAGGCAGGCTTCGAGACCCTGAACAAGCCCCTCACCCAGCTCTGGGCGGACCACATCAAGAACAACGACCAGGGCTGGAGCTACCGCATGCTGCCGGTCAAGGAGACGGAGCAGGCCACCTTCATCAAGGCGATCTACAGCAAGCGGCAGCTGGTGGAAGTGCTGGCCGATTTCTGGCACAACCATTTCAACGTCTACGGCTGGGACTCCTGGTCCGGCCCCACCTGGGTCCACTACGACCGGGACGTGATCCGGGCCAACATGCTGGGCAACTTCCGGCAGATGCTGGGCGCGGTGGCCAAGAGCCCGGCCATGCTCTACTATCTGGACGCGGAGTCCAACACGGCCGCCGGTCCCAACGAGAACTTCGCTCGAGAACTCTTCGAGCTCCACTCCATGGGCGCGGAGAACTACCTGGGGGTGGTGGCCAGCCGCTCCGAGGTGCCCCTGGACTCGGAAGGCCGGCCCGTGGGCTACATCGACAAGGACGTCTACCAGTCCACCGAGTGCTTCACCGGCTGGCGAGTGAACCACGACACGGGCCAGTTCGAGTTCGTTGACTCGGAGCACTCCCGCTACGAGAAGATCGTCCTCAACACCGAGATCCCCGACTTCCTGGGCCTGCAGGACGGGGAGATCGTCCTGGACCTGGTGGCCAGCCATCCTGGGACCGCCCGGCACATCTGCCGCAAGCTCTGTCGCCGCCTGGTCATGGACGATCCGCCCGAGTCCCTGGTCCAGGCCGCCGCGGACGTCTTCCTGGCCCAGAAGGACGCGCCGGATCAGCTGAAGCAGGTGGTGCGCACCATCCTCCTTTCGGACGAGTTCCGCACCACCTGGGGCGAGAAGATCAAGCGGCCCTTCGAGTTCGCGGTGAGCGCCCTGCGGGCCTCCAACGCGGACTTCACCTTCACCAACTCCTTCCGCTGGTACTTCGGCAACATGGGCCAGCGTCTCTTCTCCTGGCACCCGCCGGACGGCTACCCGGATCTGAAAGAGGACTGGAGCAGCACCATGCCCATGCTCCAGCGTTGGCGGTTCATCAACTGGATCACGGAGTGGAAGTACGGTGGCGAGGGGGCCAACAAGGACATGAAACGCATCCGCTATCTGGAGCAGATGCCGGCCTCCAAGAAAACGCCCAACCAGATCGCGGACTTCTGGATCGACCGCATCCTGGGCCGTTCCATGCCCGATGTGGAGCGGCAGCAGGTGGTGGACTTCATGGCCCACGGCCGCAACCCGGACTACGAACTGCCCGCGGATCAGATCGAAGAGCGGCTGCGCTACATGGTGGCCCTGATCTTCATGTCACCGTCCTTCCAGTGGCGCTGACCCCTCGACTTTGCCCGGCCTGACACCCACCGGCCGACACGGACCCGGAAGCCAAGGAGAAACCAACCATGTTCAAGAAAAGCATCACACGTCGCGGATTCCTGGTGGGCTGTTCCACCGCCATCGCCGCCATGGCCGGCGCCCGCCTCAGCTATGTCGCCTTCGGCAGCCCGGAGGGGGAGCCCAACCAAGAGGTGCTGCTCGTGGTCTTCCTGCGCGGCGGCATGGATGGCCTGAGCGTGGTCATGCCCATCGCCGGCAACGATCGGGGCTACTACGAGGCCAACCGCTCGGACCTGGCCGTGCCCACCAGCGGGGACAACGCCGCCCTGCGCCTGGACGACTTCTTCGGCCTGCACCCCGCGGCCGCACCCCTCTACGACCTCTACCAGGATGGCAAGGCCGCGGTGGTCCACGCCGCGGGGCTGACCAGCGACACCCGCAGCCACTTCGACGCCATGCAGTACATGGAGCTGGGGACGCCGGGCAGCAAGAGCATGACCACCGGCTGGCTCACCCGGCACCTGCAGAGCTCGCCCAACCTGCCCGGGGAGATCATCATGCCGGCCATGGCCGTGGGCAACCTTCAGCCCACCTCCCTCCAGGGCAGCCGGGAGTCCATCGGCATGACCAGCGCCGATTCCTTCGATTTCGGCGGCCACTGGCGCTACGAGTCCTGGCACCGCCAGGCCCTGCGGGATATGTACCAGGCCGGCGGCAGCTGGCTGCACCAGGCTGGCGTCCAGACCCTCAACGCGGTGGACGTGATCGAGTTCAGCAACCCGGGCAGCTACACACCGGAGAACGGCGCGGACTACCCCAACAACAGCCTGGGCAGCAACCTGAAGACCGTGGCCCAGATGATCAAGATGCAGCTGGGCATGCGGGTGGCCACGGTGGACTACGGCGGCTGGGACACCCACGAGTACCAGGGAAACGCAGGGACCGGCTACTTCGCCTCCCACCTGGGGACCCTGGCCCAGGGCTTGAATGCCCTCTTCACGGACCTGAGCAACTCGGGCGGCACGGACCACACCAAGCGGCTGACCGTGGTGGTCATGAGCGAGTTCGGGCGCAGCTTCAAGGAGAACGCCAGCGGCGGCACGGACCACGGCCACGGCAACGTCATGTGGGTCATCGGGGGCAATGTGAACGGGGGCAAGGTCTACGGCCAGTGGCCCGGCCTGCACACGGATCAGCTCTACGACCGGCGGGATCTGGACATCACCACGGACTACCGGCGGGTGCTGAGCGAGATCCTGATCCGGCGCATGACCAACCCCAACCTGGGCATTGTCTTCCCCAACTACACCGACTACTCGCCCCTGGGCATCGTCCAGGGCACGGACCTGGAACCCAACTACGGGGACACGCCGGTCACGCCGCCGCCCACGCCCACACCACCTGGCAATTCCACCATCCCCGGCGCGGACAAACGCCTCTATCTGCCTCTGGTCAACCGCTAGAGATTCTCGCCCTTCCTGCCCCGGTCACCGGGGATTCGCATTCTCCTTCCCAGAGAGGACGTCGAGGCCCAGGCTTCGGCGTCCTCTCGCGTTTCCAGGCGGCTGGAGCTGGCGGGGCGCCGCTTGCGAGGCCCGCCTCTCTGGTTGCGGCTCCTATCGTTACCCTTTTCCCCCCACATCTTGGTATAATTGAGTCAGCATCGTTGAGTTGGCATCATCGAGCACGGGTGCAGTTGAAACAGACGGACCAAAGACGGCGGAGAGGACGGAAGTCGCCGGGGTGGCACGGGAACTCATCCCCCGGACACCGGTTTCTGACTTCCACCTCCCCTTTCCGAGAGGCCGGAACCATGACCGCGACTGCCCAATCCACCCCCGCGGACACGAAGCCCGCCTGGGAGCCGCCCCTGAGCAACCAGGAGGTGGCCAAACGCCTGGAGGAGGTGGCGGAGCTCCTGGAAACCCAGGAGGCCAACCCCTATCGGGTGCGGGCCTACCGCACCGCCGCGGAGACGGTGCGCAACCTGAAGCAGCCCCTGCACCAGCTCCTGGAAGCGGAGGGGTTGGAGGGCCTGCAGCGCCTGCCCGGCATTGGCCGCTCCCTGGCCCGGGCCATCGAGCAACTGGTCTGGACTGGCCGCCTCTCCCTGCTGGATCAGCTGCGGGGAGAGACAGCCCCGGAGCAGATCCTGGCCACGGTGCCGGGGATCGGCCCCAAGCTGGCCCGGCGCATCGTGGAGGAGCTGGGCATCGACAACCTGGCAGACCTGGAGGCCGCGGCCTACGACGGGCGCCTGGCCCAGGTGCCGGGGTTCGGTCCCAAGCGCCTGCGGGCCGTGCGGGAGTCCCTGGCTGGTCGCTTCCGCCGCCGGCCTCGGGGACCGGAGAGCGCCCGGCTCCGTCCGCCCAAGGATGAGCCCCCGGTGAGTGAGCTCCTGGACGTGGACCGGGAGTACCGGGAGAAGGCCGCGGCCGGCAGACTGCCTCGCATTGCGCCCCGGCGCTTCAACCCCACCGGCGAGGCCTGGCTGCCCATCCTCCACACCCGGCGGGGCTCCCGGCAGTACACCGTGCTCTTCTCCAACACGGCTCGGGCCCACGAACTGGGCGCCACCCAGGACTGGGTGGTCATCTACCGGGACGACAAGGACGGCGACGGCCAGTGGACCGTGGTCACCGGCCGCTACGGGCCCCTGGCCGGGAAGCGCATCGTCCGAGGCCGGGAAGCTGAGTGCCTGGAGTACTATCGAGCTGTCTCTTATACACATCTGACGCTG
>WGCB01000456.1 GCA_015494005.1 Caldilineaceae bacterium | reverse complement strand
TCGCCTTCAGGTTGCGGGCGGCCAGGAGGGAGCGCACGCCCCCTGCGCAGTAGATCACCACCGGCTTGCTCCGGTCCGGCTGCACCTGCTCCACTTGCAGCTCCAGGAAGCCCCGGGGGATGAAGCGGGCCTGGGGGATGTGCCCCTGGACGAACTCGTCCCGCTCCCGGATGTCGATGACCGTCAGCTCCTGGCCCTGGGCCAGACGTTCCTCCAACTCCGGCGGGCTGATCTCCTGGACCTCGCGTCTGGCCAGCTCCAGGAGCTGGTCCCGGTTGAGCCGCTTCATGCCTGGCCTCCCTTCCCTGCGCCGCCGGCCATGGCCGGCACGATGGAGATCCGATCCTGGGGGGAGACGGGGGTCTCCAGCCCCTGCAGGGTGCGGATCTCGTCGTCGTTGAGGAAGACGTTGATGAAGCGTTTGAGCTGCCCGTCCCCGTTCATGAGCCGAGGGGCCAGGCCCGGATACTGGCGGTCCAGGGCCTGGAGCAGCTCACCCACGGTGGCGGCCTCCACCGTCACCTTGGACTGGCCGCCGGTGAAGCGGCGCAACGGTGTGGGGATGTAAACGGTTGCCATGGTTTTGACCTCCTGCTGAAGATGTCCCTTGCTTGGATTCCTCGAGAAATTTTCCTGCCAGCCAACAAAAAAACCGGACTCATCCGAGTGATGAGTCCGGCAGGATTCACGACGTGAAGGGCAGCCATCCAGGGATGGCGGTCCGTTCGTTCCCGCCCCAACCGCGAACCTGGAACGGATCCCGGTTGGGGCAGATTTTTTCAAGTGTCGTGGAAAGTGCTCGAGTTCACGCAGCGCGCTCATCACTCGTGGCTGTTTCCGCGGGGCCGACCAGCGTCATGCTGGCAGCGCCCGCTACAGACACGAGCAAGAGAACCGATGGAAAGGGATGCGCAACTCGAGTGTGATCATGGTCTTTTCTAGCGATGCCCGGTCCGAGAAAGCGAACCGACGTCAGCAGCTGCAATGATACGGATAGGGCTGCGGCTTGTCAAACCGGATTCGCAGCCGCAATCACAGTCGCAGTCACAGCCGCGAAACGATTCTACCGCCCCATTATGCCCTGCTCGGCCCTCCCTGTGCGTGATGCGGATTACACTCTGCCCTCACTCCATGTCCTCACTCCACCTGGATGGGCACCTCCACCACCTGCACCACCCGCATCTCCTCGATGTGCTCCCCAGTTTCGTCCGTGGCGAAGACCAGATAGAAGGGCGGGGGCACCTGCTCGGCCACGGGCTTCAGCACCTCCGGGATGGGCTGGTCCGGCGCCTGGAAGTAGGCGAAGAGGCCAGGCCGGGCCTGCTCAAAGGGCAGGGCGCGACGCAGCCTCTCGGGGTCCAGCTCCAGGAAGTGGGTGAGGAGGCGGAAGGCTCGGAGCACCGGCGCCTCGTCCTGGGCCAGGGAGACGATGAGGTAGACGCTCTCCGGGTAGTGGGCGTTCCAGGCGTCCGTGGCCGAGGGATAGGCCGGCGAGACCGGGTGGGAGTGGTAGATGCCCACCATCGCGTCCCCCTGGTCCTCGAACTCGAACTGCTTGAGCAGGGTCTGGGGGTCCACCGTGTAGTCGTGGATGCGGTCCTGGGCCACGTTGCGGGCCCGGTACAGCTCCAGGACTTGGCCGTCCCGCCCCCGCAGGATGCCGCAGACCTCCTCGGGCTTCCCCGCCCGGGCATGGGCGATGATCTCCTCGACGATGGCTTTGGGCAGGCGGATGGATTCCACGGAAGCTCCTTTCTTGGGCTGGCAAGCGGCTACGTCACGGCGTGGGGAGCACGTTCTCCAGGGCCGTGCGCCAGAGGGAGACAGTGCAAGCGGCGCTGTCGCTGACCGCCACCAGGACCTGGTCGTCCACCAGGGCTGCGCCGATGCCCACCGGTTTCTGGAAGGCGCCTGGGCCACCGAACTGGGCCAGGGGCCGCCCGGTGGGATCGAAGAGGAGCACCAGGCTCCGCTCCGGGTCCGTGAGGAAGAAGCTGTTGGTGGGCAGCCCGGCCAGGTGGGGCGCGTCGAAGGTGTTGGCCCTGGCCACGGCCACGAACCCCTCCCCGCTCTCCACCTGCCAGAGTCGCCCGTCCTCCGCGGTGACCGCCCAGAAGCCCCCGTTGGAGAGCCCCAGGACGTCCACCGGCTGGCCCTGGCCCAGGGGCGTATCCGGCCCGCCAAACTGGGCCAGCACCTTGCCCCCGGTGGTGAGCATGACCACCCGAGCCCCGCCCGTGTCCGCCACCAGCAGATCCCCGTCCGGCGTGGTGGCCAGGCCCCGGGGATGGTAGAAGGCCGTCTCCAGGGGGACGATGCCCGGTATGTCGCCCTGGGGATCCAGGCGCAGGATCTGCTGGGCCATGGCGTCCAGGACGTAGAGCTCGCCGGTGGCGCTCAGGGCCAGGTCGAAGGGCTCCTGGTAGGCTTCCCCCTGGAGGGTGCGGACCAGGCTTCCATCGGCCAGCTCCCGGACGACCAGGCGCTGGTT
>WGCB01000455.1 GCA_015494005.1 Caldilineaceae bacterium | reverse complement strand
GCCCGATCCACCGTGCCGTCGCCGTTCAGGTCCAGGCGAGCCGGGTTGGCCCGGGCCGAGCCCTGGATGGCCCCGGCGATCTGCTGCAGGTCGGCCACGTCGATGCGGCCGTCGCAGTTCACATCGCCCTGGACGCAGACGGGCGAGGCAGACTGGGCGTAGGAGGTGGCCGCCAGGAAGACGCCGGACAACAGGACAGCGGCCAGGAGAAATGGGTAAAGCGTGAGGGGTAAGCGTTTCATGGCGGGCTCCTACTGGTTGTTGCTGACGCTGGGCAGGTAGAGGCGATAGCCGCCGGAGCCCAGGGTGAGGGTGGTCGATTCGAGCAGAGGGGTCACCGCCTGGCCCTGGGTGTCGGTCACCAGGGCGTCGGACAGGCCCAAGGCAGTGGTCCCGATGCGTCCCGTGGGCTGGAAGTGGAGCAGGGCGATGACCCCCTCCCCGTTCAGGCCCGGCGCCGCGCCGTAGGAGACCGCGCCCAGGCTCGTCCCGCCCAGGGTGGGCCGGGGCCCCAGGAGCAGCACGCAGCGCTCCCCAGCTGGATTGCAATCGGGCTGGTCGTTGCCCAGGCCCGGGGCCGCCTCCAGGCCGGTCAGGGTCAGGAAGCTGGGGTCATAGGCCAGGGTGAACTCCCAGGCGCCCAGCTCCGCGGCCTCCACGGCGTGGAGCTCCACGGTCACCGGGGCCAGGGCGGACAGGTCACCGGCCGGGGCCACCAGGCGCAGGGTGGGCGCTGAGGCCGCGGAGGGCTGGGTCGCGCCCAGGAAGGCGGCCAGCCCCAGGGTCAGCAGGGCAGCGACGAGGGCGATCAGGCGGGTGCGGCTCATGGGTTCCTCCTTGCAGTAGCGTTTGGGGAGTCAACGACCCGGTCGAAGACGCGGCCAGGCCAACAGGAATTTCCGAAAGGGAACGAAGCGGGAAACAGCGTCAGAAAGACCATGCCAGAAAACCGAACTCGATTCCGAAGCGGGGATGCGAAAGGCCGCAATGAATCGAACAGCCGCAGATCGGGCAACCACAGGGGACGATCCGGGGAAGCAGTCTTACCAGTGTCCGGTTTCTGGGCGGAGAGGACAACCCACCTTGGTCCCGTGCAGCGCTCCGACTTTGGTTCCAGGCGGGTGCCGCTTCGACTTCAGCATACAGGCTGGAGCGGGAGCGTTCTGGCGGTTGAGGCCAGGGATTGCCTCAGAAACGGCTCAAGTTGGGCAGTGGGCAGCGATGGTTCAGACCTTCCACTGCAGATCGCCGCCCCCGTTCCTCTCCGCGTCTACCTCATCGCGTCACCAGAGGGAGGTAGATCCGGGGCTCGTCGTCATTCAGGATGGTCACAAACGCGCTGGTGATCTTGATGGAGACCGGATCGGCGTTGTGCAGCTGCACGCTGAAGTGCTCATCCTCCTCAAACACCACATCCCCCAGGACGGTGAGGGGAATGTGCTCCAGGGTCTGGCCTGGCGTGAAGGTCAACGTGCCCGTGGCGGTGATGTAGTCCACGCCGGGCGTGGCGAAGGTGGGGCCGCAGCAGGCGCTCTGGGAACTGTACTCCACGGTCACGGTGAAGGAGGCTGGGGCAGTCAGGGTCACCGTGAGCATGGTGGCGGTGGTCCCACTGTCCCCCTCCAGCACCTGGACGCCCGATCCCATGGTCACCTGAGCCGTGTCGTCGTCCTCGATGGTTCCCGTGGCCTCTCCATCGGCCAGGGCCCCGTTGACCGGGTTGCTCAGGGTCAGGGTGAAGGTTTCGTCCGACTCGTCCACCACATCCCCCAGCACAGGGACCTGGATGGTCTGGCTGCTCTCCCCGGGAGGGAAGGTGAGGGTGCCGCTCACCGGGGTG
This sequence comes from Caldilineaceae bacterium, assembly GCA_015494005.1. Taxonomy (GTDB): domain Bacteria; phylum Chloroflexota; class Anaerolineae; order Caldilineales; family Caldilineaceae; genus S144-5. The sequence goes on along the minus strand of WGCB01000455.1, from coordinate 1,155 downwards.
TAGTCGCTGCTGGTGGCCGTGCCGTCCACCGTGGCGTAGTCCACAGCGACGCTCTGAGTGGAGGTGGGCGCCAGGGTCACGGTGAAGACCGCGCTGACCGAGCCGCTGTCCCCCTCTGCCACGCTGACATCGGCCACCTGGAGGCTGCTGCGCAGCTCGAAGGCGCCCTTGTCGCAGACGGCCCCGCCGACATTGTCCCCGTCCACAGGACGGGCCACGCCCCGCTGGTCCGTGGCCGGGCAGTCGGCGCTGTCCCCGTTGTCCACGGCCGCGCTGCCGGGCAGCAGGGCATGGGTCCGAGTGGCTCCGCCGTAGTCGCCCAGCGGGGCCAGCAGGGGGTCCGTGTTCTGCAGGTCGCCTGTGCTGGTGAACTGACAACGGTTGTCGCTGGAAAGGTTGTAGCCGGCCGAGGTCCAGGTCCCACTCGTGAGGCAGTTGCGCCCTTCGTTGAGGGCCACGATGCTGTTGTGGATGGAGGTGGATCCGCTGCTGTTGACTACGCCGCCGTAGACCACCGGAGCTGACGAGGAGGACTGGTTGTGGACGATGGTGCTGCTTTCCACCCAGGTCTGGCCATTCACGATAACGGTGGCCAGGCCCCCGCCACTGCCGGCCTCGTTCCCGCTGATGGTCACGTTGGTCAGGGTGAGGATCCCGCTGTTGTTGAGGACACCGCCGCCGTAGTAGCTGTCGGCCCGGTTGCCCTGGAAGGTGCTGCGCAGCACTTCCACCGAGCCTGAGGATATGGCCAGGCCGCCACCTCCCTGGCTGGTGGCCTGGTTCTCCTGAAAGGAGGTGTCCGCCGCGTAGAGGGCGGCAGCGTTGTAGATCCCGCCTCCGGCAACGGCCTGGTTGCCCGCGAACAGGCTGTTGGTCACCGTGAGGTAGCGGGTTAAGCTGGGATGGCCGAAGTTGTAGACTCCGCCGCCGCCAGAGCCTGCCGTGTTGCTGAGGATCTGGCTCTCCTGAAGGACCAGGCGATTGCTGTTGTACACACCGCCGCCCGAGGACTCGGTGGTGTTGCTCATCACCCGCACCCGCTGCAGGGTCATCTCGCCGTAGTTGAATATGCCCCCGCCCTTGTCATTGCCGGTGACCTGGCCGTTGCGCACGGTCAGGTCGGTCAGGGTGACGGCCTGGGTGCCGGTGATCACC
>WGCB01000454.1 GCA_015494005.1 Caldilineaceae bacterium | reverse complement strand
GCGGAGAGCCGCTACCAGGCCGAGGATGCCCTGGAGCGGATCCAGGTGGTCTACGAGTCCCTGCCCGTGAGCGTGGACGCCCTGGCCGAGCCATCCCACCCCCTCTTCCCGGAGGCGCCGGACAACGTGGCCTCCCGCTTCACCATGGAGACGGGCGACGTGGACCAAGCCTTCGCCCAGGCAGCCCACGTGGTCCAGGCCCGCTTCGCGGTGGGGCGGCACAGCGGCGTCCCCCTGGAGACCCGGGGGCTGGTGGCCCAGTACCAGCCGGGCAGTGGCCAGCTCTGGGTCTGGGGCCCCACCAAGGTGACCCACTTCAACCGGGGCGTGTTGGCCCGGCTCCTGGGCCTGGCCGAGCACCGCATCCACCTGGTGGAGCCGGACGTGGGGGGCGGCTTCGGCGTGCGGGGGGAGTTCTACCCGGAGGATTTCCTCATCCCCTACGCGGCCATGCGGCTGGGCCGGCCGGTGAAGTGGATCGAGGACCGGCTGGAGAACCTGGTGGCCTGCAACCACTCCCGCCAGCAGTTCTACCGCATGGCCCTGGCCCTGGACGAGGAGGGGACCATCCTGGGGGCGGAGGTGGAGCTGGTCAACGACCAGGGGGGCTACATCCGCACCCACGGCATCATCGTCCCGGAGCTGGCCGCGGCCCTCTTCCCCGGTCCCTACCGCGTCCCCAACTACCGCTGCCAGGTGCGCTGCGTCCTCACCAACAAGACCCCCACCGGGACCTACCGTGCCCCAGGCCGCTTCGAGGCCCACAGCGCCCGGGAGCGCCTCCTGGACCTGGCCGCGGATCAGCTGGGCATGGACCCCGCGGCCCTGCGCCTGCGCAACCTCATCCGCCCGGACGAGATGCCCTACCCGGTGGGCACCTACTCCCTGGGCGAGGAGATCGTCTACGACAGCGGCGACTACCCCCACGCGCTGGAGGAGGCCCTGCGCATCAGCGGCTATCACCGGCGGCGGCAGGAGCGGGACCGGGCCCGCGGCCCAGAGCCGGGGAATGCATCGGGGCCGCTCCTGGGCCTGGGGCTGAGCTGCTTCGTGGAGAAGACCGGGCTGGGGCCCTTCGAGGGGGCTCGGGTGGAGGTGGATCCCAGCGGCCACGTGGTGGTCAGCACCGGCGCGGCCAGCGTGGGCCAGGGCATCGAGACGGTCCTGGCCCAGATCGCGGGGGAGGAGCTCTGCGTCCCGCCCCAGGCCATCCGGGTCCTGCACGGGGACACGGACCTGCTGCCCTACGGCGTGGGCAGCTTCGCCAGCCGGGCCACAGTCATGGCGGGGAACGCAGTGAGCCAGGCTGCTCGCCAGGTGCGGGAGAAGATCCTCCAGGTGGCGGAGCGGCTCCTGGGCCTGCCCCGGGAGCGGCTGGTCCTGGCCCAGGGGCGGGTCCATCCCCAGGGCGAGCCGGAGCGGGCCCTCAGCTTCGCCCAGCTGGCCCAGGAGGCCAGCCCCCGGCACACCCTGCCCGGGGAGGAGCCGGGGCTGGCGGCCACGGTCTACTTCCAGAACGAGCAGATGACCTACGCCCACGGCGCGCTGGTGGCCGAGGTGGCGGTGGACCCGGAGACCGGGGTGGTGACGCCCCGGCAGGTCTGGATCGTCTACGACGTGGGCCGGGCGGTGAATCCCCGGCTGGTGGCCGGGCAGGTGGAGGGCGCGGCGGTCCAGGGTGTGGGTGGCGCCCTGTTGGAGGAGTTCATCTACGGCCAGGACGGCCAGCTCCTGAGCGGCAGCTTCATGGACTACCTTCTGCCCACGGCCACGGACGTGCCGACCCTCCACCTGCATCGGCTGGAGCGCTCCCCCTCCCGCCTGAATCCCCTGGGGCTGAAGGGCGCAGGGGAGGCGGGCATCTCGGGCATGGGGGGCGCGCTGGTCAACGCGGTGGCGGATGCCCTGGGCCCCGGGGGGAGGCATGTGGATCGCCTGCCCATGACGCCCCAGGATGTCTGGCGCTGGCTCCAGGCCGCCCGGGAAGCGGAGGCCCAGGAACGTGTCTAGGCGGAACTGGGTCCTGGCCGGGATGCTGGCGCTCTTCCTCCTGGTCCTGGCGGGACTCCTGGCCCAGCCCCGAGGATCCACCTCGCCCCAGGAGCCATCCCCTGGGGTTTCGCCGACGGGCGGTGGGGCCAGCACGCCCCTGGCCGAGTCGGCGCCCCTGGTGGACGCCCTGCCGGACCCGGCCCTGGGCGGGCAGCTGGTCTTCGACAGCCCGGAGGGGAACCTGTGGACCATGCCCCTGGCCCTGGAGGCCGTCCCCACTCCTCTGCCCAAGCCCTCCTCCTTCGGCCTGGCCTTCCAGCCCGTCTGGTCCCCGGACGGGGAGCGGGTGGCCTTCGGCTACATCGCTCCGCCGGAGCAGGGGCAGCCGGCCCAGGGCGCGGCCATCTGGGTCCTGGAGGTGGCCACGGGCCAGGCTCGTCCCCTCTACCAGGCCGAGGACGGCGGCCAGAGCTCCTTCCGGGATCCAGCCTGGTCCGCGGATGGGCAGGCCATCTGGGCCACCCATCAGACGCCCCACTTTGACCCGGCAGGGACCTTCCAGGGCATGGTTTCCCGCGTCGTGCGCATTCCCGTGGACGGCGGCGAGCCCGTGCCGGTCACGGAGGGGCGAGCGCCGGCCCCCTCGCCGGACGGGACGCGGCTGGCCTACCTGGTCACGGATCCGGAGACGGGCAAAGATGAGCTCTGGCTGGCCCAGGCCGACGGTTCCCAACCCCGCCGCCTGGTGGCCGGGCTCTTCGATCAGCTGCTGGCGCCCCGCTTCTCCCCGGACGGGGAGACGGTGGCCTTCGCGGCCAGCGGCCAGCCGCCCCAAAGCCGGGCCCCTGATCCTGGTGGGAGGCTGGGCTCCTGGACGGCGCTCCTGGCGCCCCGGCCGGTCCAGGCCCACGGCCTCTTCACCGCGGACATCTGGCTGGTCCAGGTGGACGGGGGATCGCCCCGGCGGCTCACGGCCATCTACGAGGACCATCCCACCCCAGCCTGGTCCCGGGATGGGCGCTGGATCATCTTCGGAGGCATCAAGGGGCTCTACCTGGTGGAGGTGGCCAGCGGGCGGGTGGTGCGCCTCTCGGACGGGGCCATCGACGGTCAACTGG
>WGCB01000453.1 GCA_015494005.1 Caldilineaceae bacterium | reverse complement strand
TGCAGATCCTGGCCGTGGTCGGCCACATGCCCCCCGGTCAGGATCTGGACGTGGACCAGGAGCGATCCCGCATGGAGACGGCCCTGGCCGAGCTGCGCCAGCGGGGGCTGGCGGCCCTCTCGTGGGCCCAGAACCAGAGCTGGCGGGAGCTCCAGCGCACCCTGCGGCAGGGACCCTGGCACGTGGTCCACTTCATCGGCCACGGCGCCTTCCACCAGGAGCGGGACGAGGGCGCGGTGCTCCTGGCGGACGACGAGGGCCAGGGGCATTGGTTCACTGCCACCCAGTTCGGCCGGTTGCTGGCGGACCAGAGCGCCCTGCGCCTTGTCCTCCTCAACGCCTGCGAAGGGGGGCGGGGCAGCGACCAGGACGTCTTCGCCAGCACCGGGGCCACCTTGGTGCGCCGGGGAGCGCCCGCGGTCATCTCCATGCAGCACGAGATCTCCGACCGGGCGGCCCTGGAGTTCACCCGGGCCTTCTACGAGGCCCTGGCCGACGCCCTGCCCGTGGACCTGGCCGTGACCGAGGCCCGCAAGGCCATCAGCCTGCTGGCTCCCGATTCGGTGGAGTGGGCGACGCCGGTGCTCCACATGCGCTCCCCGGAAGGCCGACTCTTCGAGCTGGTCAAGGCGGGGCACCGGCGGGGCCTGCACCGGGATCCTCCCCCACGCTCCGCCCGGGCCCAGATCCGGGTGCTCTCCACCCAGCCGTCCGGGGCCCGGATCCTGGCCACCAGTCCGGTCCACCGAGCGAACCCTGGGCCCGAAACCCCTCTCCTGGAGCTGGACTGGGTGGCCATTCCCCCGGGCGAGTTCTTCATGGGCAGCGATCCGGCCCGGGATCCCAAGGCCAAGCCAGAGGAGCAGCCTCCGAGCAGCGTCTATCTGCCTCGCTTTCACATGGCCCGCACCCCGGTGACCAATGCCCAGTACAAGCGTTTCGTGGACGCCACCCACCATCGCTTGCCCGAGCACTGGATCAACGGCGCCATCCCGCCGGGCAAGGAGGATCACCCGGTGGTCTACGTCTCCTGGTACGATGCCTGGGCCTTCTGCGAGTGGGCGGGGGTGCGCCTGCCCGAGGAGCCAGAGTGGGAGAAGGCGGCCCGGGGCACGGATGGGCGGCTCTATCCCTGGGGGAATGGGTTGCCGGACCGCAGCCGCTGCAACTTCAACGGGAACGAGGGGGACACCACCCCGGTGACGAACTATCCGGCCGGCGCCAGCCCCTACGGCGTCCTGGACATGGCCGGCAACGTCCTGGAGTGGACGGGCAGCCTCTTCCTGCCCTACCCCTATCAGCCCCGCTTCGAGCACCAGGACCGCCGCTCCGAGCAGCCCCGAGTGGCCCGGGGCGGGGCCTATCCCCGGCACCCCGACCTGGTCTGGCACGTGCGCTGCGCCGGCCGCTTCGCCTTGGAGCCGGGCTTCCGCAGCCCGTGGGTGGGTTTCCGGGTGGCCCTGAGCTGAGCGGGGATGGCAAGGGGATCGGTTGGAGCGAGGATCGCCAGCTCCCGATCCCCGCTCCGCCCATCACCCAACTGCCCGCAGCACCGCCCGCACCGGGGAGCCATCGATGGGCGCCTTCAGGGGCAGGGCGATGAGCTCGTACCGGCCCGGCGGCACGTCCCGCAGGAGCAGGTTCTCCAGGATGGCCACCGGCCCCTGGTTCAGGAGCAGGTGGGCCTCCATGGTCTTGCTCTCCTGGGGATCCACCGAGGGGGCATCCGTGCCGAAGAGGCGCAGGCCGCTCCGGGCCAGGAGCCGGGCCGTCTCCGGCACCAGGTACGGGAAGTCCGGGTCCCACTCGGTGTCCTGGCGCTGGCTGGCCCGGGTCTTGACCAGCAGCCGCTCCGTCCGGGCCAGGTCCAGGCCCGCCAGATGCTCCGGCAGGATGGCCTCCTGGACATCCAGGGCCACCACCGTGGCCGGGCCCAGGAAGACCTCCAGGGGCATCTGGTCCAGGCGCAGGCCCGCCTCGTCGTAGTGGTAGTGGGCGTCCGCGTGGGTGCCGGCGTGGGCGCTGAAGGTCAAAGTGGAGACGTTCACCGGCTCCCCGTCCTGGATGCGCATGACCCAGCGGAAGGAGACCGGCGTGTCCCCGGGCCAGACGGCCATGTCGGGCGTCAGCGTGCGGGTGATGTCGTAAAGCGTCATTTTGCCTCCCAGTGGCTCCCCAATTTCTCCAGCTTCAATCGCTCCAGCGTCAGTCGCTCCATCTCCAATTTTCGGTCCCCTCCGCCGGTGCTGCGGCCCTCCATCACCGCTCCTGGGACCCCGCCGCCTGCATCACGGCAAAGAGCAGGTCCTCCGGCTCGATCTCCGCTGCGAAGAGCTGCAACATGCGCCGGTTGAAGACGGGCAGCACGTTCTCCTGGCCTGGGGGCAGCTGCCAGACTCGGGCCTCGGCCACGTCGTCCAGGAAGGGGACCAGGGCCGGGAAGGCCTGTCGCCACCCGGGAGCCAGGGAGGGGCGGCTGGGCATAGACGCGCCATCTTCCGGCCACTCCGCCATGACCTTCGGCCCGGTGAGGAAGTTGGCCAGCTGGAAGGCCAGCTCCTGGCGGGGACTGGCCTGGGCCACCGCGTAGCAGCTGGTGAAGGCCACGGTCCCTCGACCGCCCGGCCCCTGGGGCAGGGACGCCACCTGGTAGGCCAGGTCCGGGAACTCCGCGGCCAGGTAGGGGACGATCCAGTTGCCCTCCAGGGTCATGGCTCCCTTGCCTTTGCCCAGGGCCTCCCCAGCCCAGCTGCTCAGGGACTCCGCAGGCTGGCCGGCCACGTTGTCTCGGAAGAGCTGGAGGTAGAAGTTCAGGGCCTGGAGGGCCTGAGGGCTGTCCAAAGCCAGGCGCCCCTCCTCGTCGAAGAGCCGGCCCCCGGCCTGGAAGAGGA
>WGCB01000452.1 GCA_015494005.1 Caldilineaceae bacterium | reverse complement strand
GCTCCCGCAGGCGCTCTGGGTGGTTGACCCAAGCGTGGGCGAAGCGGCCCTTGTCGCAGAGCCACTGGTCGTTGACCTGCATGTTCTCCCGGCCCACGATCCGGCGCAGGCGGTGGGTGCGGCTGTCCATGCGCAGGTTGCAGCCCAGGGCGCAGTGGTCGCAGATGCTGGGAGTGGACTCCACCTGCCAGGGGCGGTAGCTGAAGCGGGCCACCCGGTTGGTCAGGGCGCCCACGGGACAGATGTCGATGATGTTGCCGCTGGTCTTGGCGTCCAGGACCAGGCCGTCCTGCACGTCGATGACCGTGTCCGCGCCCCGCTCGAAGAGCTGGAGCTGGGGCTTGTCCTCCCACTCCTCCAGGTAGCGGATGCAGCGCCAGCAGAGGATGCAGCGCTCCTGGTCCAGCACGATGGTGTCGGAGAGGAGGTAGTGCTTCTGCTTGTGGCGCTTGGGCTCCACCAGCTGACTGATCCCCGGACCGAAGCGCAGGGTCTGATCCTGGAGGGGGCACTCGCCGCCCTTGTCACAGATGGGGCAGTCCAGGGGATGGTTGGCCAGGATGAAGGCCAGGTTGGCCTCCTGGACCGAGTGCACCTGCTCTGTGTCCGTGTGGACCACCATGTCCGGCTGGACCGGGGTGGTGCAGGCGGTCATGAGCCGAGGGCCGCGAGGAGTCTCCACCTCCACCATGCACATGCGGCAGCAGCCCACCGGGTCCAGCTTGGGGTGGCTGCAGAAGATGGGGATCTCGATGTTGACGGTGGCGGCCGCGTCCACCAGCAGAGTGCCGGCGGGCACGGAGACCTCTCGGCCGTTGATGGTGAGTGTTACCTGGTCCGCTGTCGCTTGATCAGCCATGGGCGTCTGTCGATCCTCTGCCTAGCTCTGCTTGCTTGCCGGAATGTCGTTGGCCGGAATCTCGTGGTCGTGGAGGTCGATGGGCTCGCCCCGGGGCTCCAGGGCGCTCTCCCGCAGGCCGCTGGGCTGCTCCACGTCCGGCCGGTAGATGGGGCGGATGGGGATCACCGGGCCAGCCTGCTCCGGGTTGGTGCGCTGGATCCACTCGGTGAACTCCTGGCGGAACTTGGCCAGGTTGCTCTGGAGCCCCCAGACCGCGGCGTCGCCGAAGGGGCAGAAGCTCTTGCCCGTGATGTTGGCGGCCAGGTACTCCATGAGCTCCAGGTCCTTGACCCGACCCTGGCCCGCCTCGATGCGCTCCAGGATCTCCTCCAGCCAGGCGGTCCCCTCCCGGCAGGGGGTGCACTTGCCGCAGCTCTCCTCCCGGTAGAAGTTCAGGGTGCGCCGGGCCACCTGGACCATGGAGTGGCCTTCGTCGATGACGATGACCCCGGCGGAGCCCAGCAGGGAGCCGGCCGCCTGGATGCTCTCGTAGTCCAGGGGGGTGTCCATCTGGTCCGCGGTGAGGATCTTCATGGAGAGGCCGCCGGGCACGATGGCCTTGATGGGCACGTCGTCCCGTTCCGGCCCGCCGCCGTAGTCGTAGATCAGCTGGCGCAGGGTGACGCCGTGGGGTAGCTCGTAGATCCCCGGGCGCTTCACGTTGCCGCTCAGGCAGAAGATGCGCATACCCGGGCTCTGCTCCGTGCCGAACTGGCGGTACCATTCCACCCCGTGGCGCATGACGTGGGTCACGTTGGCGATGGACTCCACGTTGTTCACGATGGTGGGCTTGCCGTAGAGTCCTTCCACCGCGGGGAAGGGGGGCTTGAGCCGAGGATGGCCCCGGTAGCCCTCCAGACTGGTGAGCTGGGCCGTCTCCTCGCCGCACTCGTAGGCTCCTGCGCCCCGGTGCACCACGATCTGCAGATTGCGGTCTGTCCCGAAGATGCCCTGGCCCAGGTAGCCCTTGGCCTCCGCCTCCTGGATGGCCTCGGTCAGCCGGGTGTAGCCGAAGTAGTACTCGCCTCGGATGTAGATGAAGGCCCGCTCCGCCTGGATGGCGAAGGCGCTCATGATGATCCCCTCGATGAGCTGGTGGGGATCGTACTCCATGATGATCCGGTCCTTGAAGGTGCCCGGCTCGGACTCGTCCGCGTTGACCACCAGGTAGCGGGGGAAGACGTCCTTGGGGATGAAACCCCACTTGACGCCGGTGGGGAAACCGGCCCCGCCCCGGCCCCGGATGCCGCTGGCCTTCACCTGGTCGATGACCTCCTGGGGCGTCATCTCGTGGAGCACCCGGCGGGCTGTCTCGTAGCCCCCATCCGCCTCGTAGCTCTCCAGGCGATGGCCGCCCGGCTTGCCCACCCGGGCCATGAGGTAGCGGGGCTCCATGCCCCCGTAGCGGTAGGGGCCGGGGGAGACGCCCTCCAGGTTCGGGTCCCCGTCCGGGGTCCAGCGCTCCAGGGTCTGGAAGGCCTTGCCGCTCTTCAGGAGCTCCAGGAACTTGTCCACGTCCTCCGGGGAGTCCAGCTCCTCGAAGTAGCGGATGCGGCCGGTCTTCTGCTCGGTGACCATGGCCATGGGCGCGGAGCCGCAGGAGCCCAGGCACTCCATGTGGTCCAGGGCGAAGGCGCCGTCCGGGGTCTTCTGGCCGTGCTGGATGCCCAGGCGCTCTTCCAGGTGGTGCATGCACTTGCCCGCGCCTCGGAGCATGCAGGGCACGTTGGTGCAGACCTCGATGTGGTACTCGCCCTTGGGCTCCTCGTGGAACATGTTGTAGAAGGTGACCACGCCCCCCACCTCCGCCGGCTCGATGCCCAGCATCTCTGCCAGCTCGTTCTGGGCCTCCACCGGGCAGTAGCCGAACTCCCGTTGGATGACGTAGAGGGCGGGCAGGATGGCGGAGCGCTGCCGTCCTTCCGGATAGCGGGCCATGAGGGCCTGGATCTCGTCACGCATGGATTGGGTAAGCATGGATCCTCGATAGACTCGATAAAGATGCGAATGATCGGAATGAGCTGCAAGGCAACCGGTTCTGACTGGATCGGAGCGGGGATTCGCTCAGCGATCCACCTCGCCCAGGACGATGTCCACGGAGCCGATGTTGGTCACCACGTCCGAGAGCATGGCCCCCTGGCACATGTGGTCCAGGGCGTAGAGGTTGTTGAAGCTGGGTCCCCGCACGTGGAGCCGGTAGGGGCGGCCGGAGCCGTCGCTGTAGATGAAGAACCCCAGCTCGCCCTTGCTGGCCTCGATGCCGTGGTAGTACATGCCCGGCGGCACGTGGATGCCCTCGGTCACCAGCTTGAAGTGGTGGATCAGGGCCTCCATGCTCAGGTCCAGCTCCGGGCGAGGGGGCAGGGCGACCTTGCGGTCGTTGGTCTTGTAGGGGCCATCGGGCAGGTTGGCCACGGCCTGCTCCAGGATGCGCACGCTCTGGCGCATCTCCTCCATGCGCACCAGGTAGCGGCCGTAGCTGTCCCCCCGCTGGCTCACCGGCACCACGAAGTCGTAGTTCTCGTAGCCGCTGTAGGGCATGTCCCGGCGCAGATCCCAGTCCACGCCGCTGCCCCGGAGCATGGGACCGGTCAGCCCCATGTTCAGGGCGTCCTCTCGACTGATGACGCCGATCCCCTCCAGCCGTTCCCGCCAGACGGGGCTCTCGGTGAGCATGGCCTCGTACTCGGCCAGCCGGCCCGGGAAGGTCTGGATGAAGTGGCGCACCCGGTCCAGGAAAATGTCCGGCACGTCCCGCCAGACCCCGCCGATGCGGATGTAGCTGGTGGTGAGCCGGGCCCCGCAGACCAGCTCGAAGAGATCCAGGATGAGCTCCCGCTCCCGGGTGGCGTACATGAGCAGGCTCATGCCCGTGCCCGAGACGTCCAGGGCGTGGGTGGCCAGCCAGAGCAGGTGGGAGGCGATGCGCTGCAGCTCGCCCATGATTACCCGGATCACCTGAGCCCGCTCCGGGATCTCCACCCCCAGCATGGCCTCCACGGTGAGGACGTAGCCCAGGTTGTTGTTCATGGCCGAGAGGTAGTCCATGCGGTCGGTGTAGTAGACGAAGTCCTTGTAGCGCTTGTGCTCCCCGGTCTTCTCGAAGCCGCTGTGGAGGTAGCCCAGGTCCGGGTCCACCTTGATCACCCGCTCCCCGTCCAGCTCCACCACCAGGCGCAGGACGCCGTGGGTGCTGGGATGGTGGGGGCCCATGTTGATGATCATGTGGCGGCGGTTCATGCCTGGGGGAAGGGTGGGCTTCACGCTCTCGGCCGGCAGGATCTGGGTGCCCAGGGTCTCGAACTCCGGGTCGTCCCAGGTGAGGCTGAACGGCACCTCCTCCCCGCCCAGGGGGATCTGCTTCTGGAGGGGATGGTAGGGCCAGTGGGCCGGCATGAGGATGCGGCGCAGGTCCGGGTGGCCGTCGAAGGTGATGCCCATGAGGTCGTAGACCTCCCGCTCCGGCCAGGTCGCGCCCCGGAAGACCGGGGTCAAGCTGGGCGCCCGTGGGTGTTCATCGTCCCCCTGGGTGGGGCTGATGACCATCAGGTGCTGCTTGCGCCGGTAGGAGCGGAACTGGTAGACCGTTTGGAAGCGAGGCTCTCCCTCGGGGATGGGCAGCTCCAGCCGGTCCACCGAGGAGACGTCGATGATGGTCTCGTAGGCCAGCTTGGGCTCGTCCTTGATGAACTGGGCCAGCTCCACCAGCCGCTCCGGTTTGACGATCACCGTCTGCAGGCCGTTGTGCAGCCCAGCGGCCAGGATGTCCTGCCCGAAGCGCTCCACGATGCGCCGGGTGTCCTCCGTCTCGCCGGTGGGCAGGGGCGCCACCGCGGGGATCCCGGGCACGTTGAGGCTGGGCAGCACCTCGTATTCACGACGCTTGGGCGATACGTTCAAAGGTGACATGGAAGGGTTCCTTCCTCGTGCGATGGACGCTGACTTGGCGGGTCAACAGGTCAGCGGGCGGCCTTGCGGGGGCCCAGGGCCTGGATGGCCTGGAGCTTGGCCAGCTCTTTGCGGGCGTAGTCCCGGGTGTAGTCGGTGAACTTCTCCTGGCCCTGCTTTTCCCGCAGCTTGTCCAGGCCGTAGAGGAGGGCCTCGGGCCGGG
>WGCB01000451.1 GCA_015494005.1 Caldilineaceae bacterium | reverse complement strand
TCCGGGTGATCCGGGTCGATGAGCAGGTCCAGGTGATCCGCGTGCTTGCTCTTGAACTCCTCCAGGCTCATGTCGCCGCTGGCCACAGCCATGCTGTCCGCCTTGAGCTCGGCCATCAGGTCCGGATCCTGCACGGCCCAGATCTCCTTCAGACCGGGTGTCTTGGTGCCATCGGCGAAGGTGCCGCCGTTGACGATCTCGTTGATGGCCTGGTCGAAGGGGATGACCTCCCACTTGTTCTCGCCCCGCTTGCCGGCCCGCTTCAGCACCTTGGTAATGCGGTAGGGGTCGTACAGGCTCTGTACCCCGGCCTGGCCCTTGGGGCAGAGCTTGGCGTCGAACTTGGCCGCCTTGGCCAGGTCCGTGTCATAGCTCAGGTGGGGCAACATGTTCATGGGGCTGTAGGGATTGCCGTCGATCTTCACCAGCACCCCGTCCAAGATCTTGCCCTTGATGGTGCAGGACGTGTGGCACTGGAGGCAGACGCTGTAGATGGTGGTCTCCGGCGTGTTCAGGGGGTAGCCCCCGGCCGCCTGGGCCCCGCTGAAGCTCTGGCTCACGCTGGCCATGCGCTGGAAGGCCTGGTTCACGGTGGAGGCGATGGCCAGGCTGCCCCCCAGCATGGCCGAGGCCTTCACGAAGTCCCGGCGGGTGACCTGACGTTCGTTGAGTTGCTCTTGGATGCGTTCTTTGACGCTCATGCCTTAAACCTCCTTGCCCAGATGGGGCCGTACCGGCAGCAGGTTGTATCCGATGGCGTAGAGGGCCATCCCCAGGCCGATGATGCCGATGCTCAGGAACCATTCCATGGCGCTGGGGACGTACTGGGTGGTCATGCGGGGGGAGGGCACCGCCTCCACCAGCCCCTGGAGCTCCGGCACCGACAGGGGCGGAATGACGATGTTCAAGCGCACCCCCACGAAGGCCAGGACGATGGAGAGCCCGGCCACCCCCACCCAGAAGGGGTTCGTCCGAGTGCGATCCCAGGCCAGCAGGATGATGGGGATGACCATGCCCAGGCCCACCTGGCCGATCCAGAAGACGTACCAGAAGGGGCCGGTCATGATCTGGATCAGGGGGGCGACATCCCCCGGGATGGAGCCGTAGAGGGCGATGGAGTACTCCGCGAAGGTGAAGATCACGTCCAGGAAGACCAGGGCCAACACCAGGCGGCCCATGTCCGAGAGCAGGTTCTTGTACTCAGCGCTGCCCTTGTTGGGGGCCAGGAAGGCGTAGAGGGCCATGAGCAGGCCACCACCCGAGACCAGGGCCGAGACCAGGAAGAGCAGGGGGAAGAGCCCGCTGTGCCAGGCCGGGCGGGCGGAGACCACGCCGAAGAGGGCGCCCACACCGCCGTGGAACATGATGGCCAGGGGTACGCCGATGGAACCCAGCACCTTCACCACCCGCTGGTCCCGGGCCCGCATCTCCGGGGTGACGTCCTTGCTGCCCAGGGCCAGCAGCCGGCTCAGCCAGCCGGTGAGGCCCGGTTTCTGGCCCCAGCGCACGAAGTCCTCCCGGCTCTCGTACCAGAACTCGGCCAGGATCAAGATGAAGTAGGCGGTGTAGAGCCAGACCATCCAGGCCATCATGGAGAGGAAGTTGGGCCGAGTGTAGACCTCGTAGAAGCGTTCCATGTGGCCCAGGTCGAACCAGATGTGGAGCAGGGCCATCAACAGGGAGATGATGGCCGTGAAGAGGGCCAGACGGGCGATGGGCCGGAAGCGCTCCACCCCGAAGGCGTAGACCAGGGCCGAGATGAGGAACGCCCCGGCAGAGAGGCCGATGAAGTAGATGTACATGGCCACCCACAGGCCCCAGACGATCAACTCGCCGTAGTTGGCCAGCTTGTGGCCGGTGGTCAGCCGCCAGTAGAGACCCACAGCCCCCACCGCCAGCATGACGACCACCACGATCCAGTAGGCAATGCCCAAACCTTTGTTCGCTTTCATCCTTGCCTCCTCAGGACAGGTAGAAGACTTTGGGAGACGTGCCCAGATCTTCCTTCAGGCGGAAGCTGTAGCGTTCCCGCAGCAGCTCGGAGATCAGGCTGTCCGGGTCGTTGAGATCGCCGAAGTACCGGGCCCGGCCGATGCAGTCGTTGATGCAGGCCGGTAGCAGGCCCTCGTGCAGGCGCTGGATGCAGAAGTTGCACTTGCGCACGTTGCCGATGGGCGACTCGTCCGGCGTGCGCACCCGTTCCTCCCCGTACTCGAAGGTGGGGGCCGTCTCGTAGGGGGCGATCATGGGGGTGCCCTCGGTGTAGAAA